>DATJOH010000483.1:0-7663 GCA_035507235.1 Acetobacteraceae bacterium | reverse complement strand
GGGGAAATACCGCATGCGCCTCGTCCGCTTTCTGCCGCTGCTGGTGCTGGCGGCAACGCCGGCCGCCCAGGGCGCCACCGTCGCCGCCCCAACCGCGCCCCCTGTCGCGGCGGTACGGCCGGTCACCGATGATTATTTCGGTACCAAGATAACGGACCCCTATCGCTGGATGGAGGCGGAACCGAAGCCAGAATTCTTCAATTATCTGCACGCTGAGAATGATTATGCGCGCGCCGTATTGGCGCGCATACCCGGCCGCGACGCGCTGGCGAAAGACATCGGCGACGTCAGCGGCCTGGCGGCGCGCGCGCGCATCGTGACGCTGGCGGGCGGCAAGATGTTCTTCCTGCGGCGCGATGCCGGCGCGCAGATCGACAGGCTCTATATGCGCGACGCTTCGGGCACCGAAACGCTGCTGGTGGATCCCGCGACCCTCGCGAAGGGTGGCCGCCACGCCGAAATCGACCAGTTCGCCCCGTCCTTCGATGGCAGCCTGGTGGTGTACGGCGTCTCTTCCGGCGGGTCGGAGAACAGCGTCCTGCACGTCATCGAGACGGCGACGCGCAAGATCCTGCCCGACCGGATCGACCGGGCGCAGTTCGCCAATGCGTCCTGGGCGCCCGACGGCAAGAGCTTTTTCTACACCAGGCTGCCGGTGGTGGCGCCGGGCGCGCCGGCGACGGAACAATATGCGCATATGAAGGTGCGGCGCCATTTCCTCGGCACCAATCCGGACAGCGACGCCGCCGTGCTCGATGCCGATCATTTGCCGTTTGCTTTCAAATCAGCGGCGGTGTTCCCAGGCGTTGGCATTACCGAAGGCTCCGACTACGCGGTGGCGGTGATCGCGGACGGCGTTTCGCCGGAAGTCGCGATCTACAGCATGAAACTCACCGATCTGCTGGCCGGTCATGCCAGTTGGAAACAGGTGGTAACACAGGCTGATGACGTAACGAGCCTGGCGGTGCGGGGCGACCGCGTCGATCTCATGACCCACAAGGGCGCAGGCCGCTTCAAGGTGATCGAAACCAGCCTGGGCGCGCCCGACCTTGCGTCGGCGCGCACGATCGTGCCGGAAGGCAGCGGCGTGCTGACCAATATCGCCGCGGCCGCCGACGGGCTTTATTACGCAACCCGCGATGGCGCCATTTTCAACCTGCATCTCATTCCCAACGGGTCGACAATGGCGCAGACCGTAGCGCTACCCTTTGCCGGCACGATTGCGCCGCCGGAAGTCGGCAATGGCGGCCTGATCACTGATCCGGTGCATCCCGGTGCGCTCGTAAGCCTGGAATCGTGGGTGCGTCCGGATGTCTGGTACGCCTATGATCCCGCGGCAAAGACTTTTAGCGATACGCATATCCTGCCGCCCTTCCCGCGGGATGTTTCGGGCTATAGCGCCATCGAGACCACCGCCATGGCGCCGGACGGCACGGCGATTCCGCTCTCCATCGTGACGAAAACCGGTCTGAAGCGGGACGGCAAGCGGCCGACCTATCTCGTCGGTTACGGCTCCTACGGCATATCCTACGACCCGGCGTTCGCGCCGACCTTCCTGCCATGGCTCGATCGCGGCGGCGTGCTGGCGATTGCGCATGTGCGCGGCGGCGGTGAACTCGGGCAAGCCTGGCACGATGCCGGCAAGATCGCGACGAAGCAGAACACGATTCACGATTTCATCGCCTGCGCCGAAGCGTTGATCGCCAAGCATTATACCGACAAGGCGCATCTCGGCGGCGAGGGCACGAGCGCCGGCGGCATCCTGATCGGCGGTGCCATTACCCAGCGACCGGACCTGTTCCGCGCCGCGCTCATACGCGTCGGCGCCACCAACACGTTGCGCGAGCAATATACCGCTGGCGGCCCCGCCAACATTCCCGAATTCGGCGATGTGACGCGCAAGGATCAATTTCCTGCCATGCTGGCCATGGACGCGTATAACAACGTGAAGATGGGGACTGCCTATCCGGCGGTTCTGCTAACCGGTGGCGCCCAGGATCCGCGTGTCACGGTATGGATACCGGCGAAAATGACGGCAAAGCTGCAGGCCGCGACGTCGAGCAAGCGGCCGGTGCTGTTCCGGGTGGAGTTCGATGCCGGCCACGGCATCGGTTCGACGCGCAAGCAGCGCGATGACGAAACGGCGGACGAGTTCGCGTTTCTGCTGTGGCAGTTCGGCGAGCCCGGCTACCAGCCGCGCTCCTGAATGCAAGAACCCGGATCTGTTCGCGGGGCCCCGCGGCCGCTCACGAAATCCGGGTTCCGGGATCAGGCTACCGGAGACGGCGCCTCATCAGTGCCGTGCTTACCAGCCGTGCGCGCCTACCCCCGCCATGGCGAAATGCTCCTCCGTTGGCGCGCGCAGCGCCGCGGCGCTGCCGCCGCTGCTGACCGCGTCGCCTGTCGGCACGAAATGCAGTGCCGTGCCGCTATCGCCGCTCGGAAAGGAGTAGGACGCGATGGCGAAGTTTGCCGCCGTATAGTTGCCGGTGAAACCAAGCTGCGCCACTTCCGTGCTGCCGTCGAAGAAATTGACGGTTCCGCCGCCGCCGAGCAGATACGGCGTGAAGTCGATGGACGTCGCGACGAGATGATCCATGCGGACCACATCGTGCAGGCCGAAGCCGTTCAGACTTCCTCCCAGCGTGAGTTTCGTCGGATCGATCGCCAACGCGGTTGTCGCATCATGGCCGACGAAATGGATGGAAGAAAGCAGATTGGCATTGACCTCGCCGCGCAGGCGCAAGGTGCCATGGTCGCCGATATCGATCTGGCCGAGCAGATTGGCATTGAGCACACCTTGCAGATTGAGAACACCGTAATTCTGCACGAGGACAGTCGAGCCGAGCCCAAGCGCGATTCCGTCGGTGCCGACAAATACCTGGCTCTCACCTGGCGGCGTATTGGGGTCCTTTTCGATGGTGACGGAGTTGCCGACACCCACTGACAGAACGCCGACATTCTCGCTCTTATCAATAACTGTATTTGACATGATAATCTCCATTGCACTCCCAGTTATCCTGCCGCGTCATGACGGCGCGGCACAGGATGGCTTGAAATCGATAGGCAGCTTATTGCTGGCGGTGGCTTCAGCCCGATAATGTTGCGGCGCTACAATGTGCTCCGGTCACCCAGGTATCGGCCTCGCCGACGCCCACACCCACGGTTTGCAACACCCCGGTGATCAGCTGGTCCACCGGCGCAACGGCGGGCGTCAGGGCGGCCGCGACGCTGCTGGTAAGGCCCGGCGGCACGATGACCTGCAAACCTAGCACATTCACCTGCATCTGCAGGTTGCCAACCAGGGACGCGATCAGGGCGCCGAGGAAATCCGTGGTATCCGATGTCTGTATCGTGTCGTTCTGTATGTCGGTTGCATTGAAATTTACGGCAACCGGGGTGATATCGCCCACTGTCGCATTCACCCGGCCGGTAACCGTTGCGATGTTGGCGAGCGTCAGCAACGTGGCCGCGGTGGGTATCGGCTCCTGGTTGTAATTCACCATGTCCTCGGCGGTGACATTGCCTATCCAGCCATTGATGAGGCCCGGCGTGACATTCAGCGTCACTTGCGTGCTTGCCGGATTGAGGGCATTGCAGGACAGACCGCCGAGCGACGCGGTGCCGTAGCCGACTTCCAGGTACAGCGGCAGATGCACGACGCCGCCATCGACGGCGCTGGCCAGCGACACATCGAGATAGAGGCGAATCTGCGCCGTGTGCACGCTGGTGCCGCCAGGGGCGACCGCCATGACCGAACTATATTGCGCCGGCTCGCCGATCGTCATCATGCCGGTCACCGCGGCAATGCCGGGGATATTGGCGGCGATATTGAGGTTGATCAGGTGCGGTGCGCCGCCGACCTGCGCCGCGGCCTGCAGCAATTGCAGCGCCGAGGCGGTTGCCGTTATCTGCGGCTCCGCCTCGAGGGTCGACATATTCGAATATTGCCCGAAATTGATCAGGCGGCTGAGATCGACGGTAACGCCGGCGGACGCCGCATTCGCCAATATCTGCAATTCGGGCGCGAGCGTCGGCGCCGCCTGTTCCAGTGCCGCCAGGAACTGTGCCATCGTAACCGTTTGCGCCGCGGCCTGACCATAGGTCTCGCCGACCTTGCCGACTTCGATGGATATGGCCTTGGCAAAGGCGAACAGATCGACCTGGCCGCTGGCCAGCGCATTGTAATCGATCAGCGACAGGGAAACCTGGCCGCCCACCGTTGCGCCGAGAATGGCGTTGACAATGCCGCCATTGAATGAGGCGACACGCGAGCCGATGGCGAAGGAAGCCGTACGCTGCACATTAGCAATGGCTTGCGTCACCAGCGGCGCGTAATTCGGTACATTGCCTGTGCCACCTTCCTGCAGCCGGAACACGGGTGCGAAGAACAATGGCTGCTGGTGCGTCATGGTGACCTGCACCGCATTGGCGGCGGCCAGCGAGGAGGCCTGAAAGCGTTGGGAAGGCGGGATATTCGGGTCGGGCGTATAGACCCCGGGTGTCACCGCTTCGACATCCGAAGCCGCGTAGCCATTATCGGCCGCGGTCGCATCGGCGGCGCTCGTCGCGTGCGGCAGATCGCTGGCGGCGCTGATGGCGGCCAGATCCGTGGCACCCTGCAGCGAGCGCTTCGCGGTATAGACGTCACCGCCATCGATCACCACGCCGGCAACGCAGAGCATGCACACCGCGCCGGCGGCGAAGACAACGGCGACAGCGCCGCGCTTGTCGCGCCGGCAGCGGCAGGATTTCGCGCGCATCAATAGCCTCCGAATTGAATGGTGGATGTCCTGGAAATGTCGCTGAAGGGCACCTTGATCAGCGCCGCCAGCATCGGAATCGGCGTGTCCTTCAGGGTATACGAAACGGTCACCGAATAATCGATCGGCGGTGTGCCGGAGGTGGCCGTCGTCACCGTCAGGTCATTAGGGTTGAGAATCGCCGACCGCGAAACCGCGTCGGTCACGAATTGCTCGGCCAGGTTGTTGCGTTCGGTTTCGTTCAGGCCGGCAACCGAGCTGCGCGCCGCGGACGAGGAAAGTTCCTGTAGCTCGTGCAGGAATACGAGGTAGGCACCAAAGCAAATCATCGCCAACAGCATGAAAAGAAGAACCGGCGTAACCAAGGCGAATTCGAGTGCCGCTACGCCGCCGCGTCCAAGTACCGGACCGCGCGCTGCAAGGAAGCGACTTCGTTTCGCCCGGGCGCGCGCACATTGCTGTGTTCCGCGCGTCCTCATTTTACACCTCATGAATTATCAAAGCGTCGATGGCGATGAAATCAAATGCGCAATCGCACTGTCAATTGAATTCTCTTGTCAAAACCTCATGATTTTGCAGTACACGCCTGTACAGGCGATTTGAAAGTGTTTCAGATTGAGGCGCGCGCCCGGGGGTTTGGTAGACGGTCGTTTACGCGGATTCCGCAACGTGGGGCATAATTTCCCGCCTCAACGACGCTTTGCCATGCCCAGGGCGCAAACGCGTTATTTGCGCGACCGATGTGGGTCGCTGCCAATGCCGCCACTTATAATAGCGTCAGGGCACATTCTTCGACGCGATAACTTTGGTGCAATGCAATAACGGCCAGAATTTCCAGGCGGCGTGGATGTGTTTGCTGCACGCAGCCCGGCGGCCTTCGCGCGGCCGCGCGGCGCGTTAAATCGCCGGCTCTGCCGGCGATGCGATGGTTTGCAGGATCCGCAAGGCGAGAGTCTGCAGGTCCTTGTCGGCGATGCGTGCAACCGCGGCCAAAATCTGATCCTGCAGCCGGTCCATCGCGGCCGGCGATTCTCCGGTCCCTTCCGGCTGGCCGAGCAACCACGCGACGGATACCTGGAACATATTGGCGAGTTCCAGGGCCGCGAGCGCCGAAAGCGTGCTTGCGCCACGCTCATACTTGTTGATCTGCTGGTATGTAACGCCAAGGCGGGCGGCGACGTCGACCTGCGAAAAGCCGCGGCGCACCCGAGCGGACCGCAAACGCTGGCCGATGAAAACTTGACGCGCGTCGTACGAGTGGTGCCGCGGCATGGCATTACTCCAGATAGCAAGCTTTGCGGCATCCGGTATCAATCGGACGTAGCCACGGGCCGGCACCGCAACCTCTGATTCGCCAAATTATAGCACGCAACATGCCAACACGGATGTGCACCTGGTTGGCGGTCGCGCGAAATCCTGACCCACAACTAACGCAGCAAGCAACTTCTTCGCTCCCGACACAAGAAAATCTGATGATGGCGCGAACGAATAAGCGCAGCAAAGAGTGCATGCCGCGCGCTCCTGCGTACCAAATCCGCAAAATCCGAAAAAAAAGTTTGCTCACGAAGTCGTGACCATGCCACAAACTGCGCTCTGCCCTGGGCGCAACCGGTCGGAAAAACATCGTAATGGAACCTTTGTATATCGATGCCGTGCAACCGCGACATCGCGTTTCGAATAAAGAACGACGCCAATTGGTGATTGAGGCAACATTGGCCTCGCTGGCACGCGGCGGCGTCACAGGTACGAGCCTGCGCAGCGTCTGTCGCGACATGGGCGTGGCGCCGAGTTTGCTTCGCCATAGCTTTGCCGGATGGCAGGAAGTGCTGATTGCCACGTTCACGACGGTTGCGGAGCACCATGCGGCAGCGGTCAGATCGATAATTTTTCAAAATTATCTATCCGAGGAACAGCGCATGGAGGCGCTGGTCAAATGCTATCTCGATGCCGATTGGATGGGCGATAGCACAACAAGCATCATGCTGGCATTCTGGCAGTTATCCCACACAATTCCGGCGCTCGGTGACCTTTTCACCCAATTCCAGGCTGATCGTCACAGCGCGCTGCGCCGCGCCTGCGCGGCCATGGCGCAGCAACTTCAGGTTGATCTAGATATCGATGACGCCACAACCTGGCTCATACTAATGATGGATGGCGTCTGGCTGCATTTGTCGCTTAATCCGGATGTCGCTACACGGGAGTATCTGCGGGCATTGTGTCGAACCTGGGTCATGGAGCGGCTGACCGAAACGCACGAAAGCGACAACCCACCCTGCCCTGTGACCCGGCCCTGGCACATGCACTGACGGCGGCGACGGGGCACACCTAACGGCGCGGCTTCGCCCACCCGCGGGGAGGGCGAAGAATGGCGCGGCGGTGGCATAACGATGATCGCAACAAACTGATCGGAGCGCGGATTCGCGCGGCGCGGGCACGGCTCGGACTGTCGCAAATGCGGGTCGCCGAGCAACTTGGGGTTTCATACCAACAAATCAACAAATACGAGACAGGCAGAAATGCCCTCACCTGCCTTGCCTTGCTCGAACTTGCATCCGTGTTGCAAGTGCCGGCAGGCTGGCTGCTTGGTGACGCAGACAGCGACGCAGTTGCAGCATGGCCGGTTGCGATGCCGGACAAATTGCAGGCGCGGCTGCTGCTTGCGTTCTCCCGCATCGCCAACGACTACCGCCGCGTCGTGGCGGTTCATGCCGTGGAGGCGCTTGCCTCGGTGCCCGCTGAACCGGATTTTACGGCGGCATCCGGCGGCGCCGCATGAGCACGCCCACCTGATTGGCACGCGGTGAAATCGGATGAGCCGGGCCCGTCAGGGCGCTTGGATAAGGCTCGCAGCAAACGCCGTGATGCCGGTCTGGCGATGCGTGGCACTGCGCGCCGCGTGC
>DATJOH010000482.1:0-5358 GCA_035507235.1 Acetobacteraceae bacterium | reverse complement strand
GTTTCGATGCTGGCGGATGGCGGCGGTGCGGCGCTGATGGGCGCCGCGAGCGGTGCCCGCGCGTTACCCGCGCCCGGCGCGGTGGCATCCATCGGTAGTGGGAACGCCGCCTTGCTGACCGACGACCGCATGGTGGAAATGGCGAATATCGAAGGCCAGGTGCGTGCCAGCAGCCTGCGCAGACTCGCTGATCTCGTCGAGAAACATCCGGACGAAAGCCTTTCCATCATGCGCGGCTGGATGAGCACGGAACGCTAGCGCATGGCCCGCGCCACCGAACTCGCCGATCTTTCCGGCGCACAGAAAGCGGCGATCGTCATGCTGGCGCTTGGCGAGGAGCAATGCGCGCGCCTGTTCGGCTTGATGCATGAGGACGAAATCAAGGAAGTTTCGTCCGCCATGGCCATGCTCGGCTCGGTCCGCGCGGATCTGGTGGAAAAGCTCTGCCAGCATTTTTCCGAGAATCTCGGCACCGCCGGCGCCCTTGTCGGCAATTTCGAAAGCACCGAGCGGCTGCTGCAAAAAACCTTGCCGCGCGACCGCGTATCGCAAATCATGGAGGAAATACGCGGCCCCGCCGGCCGCACCATGTGGGACAAGCTCGGCAATGTAAACGAGGCGGTGCTCGCCAATTATCTCAAGAACGAATATCCGCAGACGGTCGCCGTGGTGCTGAGCAAGGTAAAGCCGGACCACGCCGCGCGCGTGCTGGCGTTATTGCCGGACAGTTTCGCCATGGAAGTGATCATGCGCATGCTGCGCATGGAAAGCATCCAGCGCGATGTGCTGGATGGTGTCGAGCGCACTTTGCGGGCCGAATTCATGAGCAACCTGGCGCGCAGTTCCCGACGCGACGCGCATGAAATGATGGCCGAGATCTTCAATAACCTGGATCGCGGCGCGGAAACGCGCTTCATCGCAGCGCTCGAGGAACGCAACCGCGACGCCGCCGAGCGCATCAAGGCGCTGATGTTTACCTTCGATGATCTGCAGCGCCTGAATGGTGCTGCCATGCAGATCCTGTTGCGCAGCGTGGACAAGGAAAAACTGCCGCTGGCCCTGAAGGGTGCCAGCGAAAAATTGCGGGACCTGTTCTTCAAGAGTCTGTCCGAACGCGCCGGCAAGATGCTGCGTGACGACATCGAATCGCTCGGCCCGGTGAAGTTGAAGGACGTGGACGACGCCCAGGCCGCCATCGTGCTCACCGCCAAGGAACTCGCCACCAGCGGCGAAATCGAAATCGGCGGCAGCAAGGATGAGGAGATGGTCTATTGAGCGCGGCTGGCGGCGCCAAATCCCACGCTACCCGCGCTCACGGGTCCTTAACGCGTTGGCTGGCACAGTGGAGCGAGCCAGGTGGAGTGTGCGCATGGACGGCCTAGCGCCTGCCTTCTTGCATGAGGACGGGCTCGTCACTTACGGCAAGGCGCCGAGCGGCATTCTCTATGTCGAGGATTTCGACGCGCCGGAGCACGTCACCGTGCCGGCCGAGCCGGAAATTTCACCGCCGGCAATCACCGAAGCCGACCTTGCGGCCGCGCGCGCGGAAGGGCACGCGGCCGGGCTTGCCGCGGCATTGCAGGAACAGGCGGCCATCGAGGCATCGTTGCGCACCGCGGCGCTGACGGCCATCGGCGATGCGCTGGGTGCCGCGCGCACGGACGCAGCGCGGGTCGCGCAGTCCATGGCGGAGGAACTGGCGGCGACGATGCTGGCGCTGTTGCAGGCAGCGCTACCGGCAACCGCGGCCGCACTGGCCCGGCAGGAAATTACCGCGCTTATCGCCGCCCTGCTCCCCGGATTGAAACGTGAAGCGAATGCTTCCATTCACGTGCATCCAGCGCTGCTTGGCGATATCGCCGATGATTTGCAGAAATTGTGGCCCGGGCATGGCGGCAGGCTCACCGTGATGCCGGATTCGGCGCTTGCCATGTCGGACGTGCGCGTGACGTGGGAGGACGGCGAGGCCCGCCGCGATACGCGGGCTTTGTGGCAAAACCTCCAGGCGGCACTGGCCGCTTATCGGCTGCCGGCGTTGGATACTCTGCTGGAACCCAGCGATGGCGAGTGACAGCGATTTTAACGAGCTGACCGCGCCGGTTCTGCAGCAGGCGGAAGCGCCGGCGCGCTCCGCGCGCGATCTGGAGGCGGTGTACGACATACCCGTCACGGTCATTGCGGTGCTGGGGCGCACCACCATGCCGGTTTCGCAATTGCTGAAACTCGGCCGCGGCGCAGTGGTGGAACTGGACCGCAAGCTGGGCGAGGCAATCGACGTTTATGTGAATAACCGCCTGGTGGCGCGTGGCGAAGTGGTGATGGTGGACGATAATCGCCTCGGCATTACCATGACGGAAATCGTGAAAGCCGACCGGGGTGGCTGACAGGCGCGAGGCCGCGGGAGACGCAGCGTGACACCGGTGCTGCTGATCGGCGCCCTCACCGGCCAGATGGTGGCGCTCGCCCGCGATCTGGGCCGCGCCGGCGCGCGCGTGACGCAAGTGGAACATACCGCCGCGGCGTTGACGCATGTCCGGCGCGACGCGAACATAGCCGCCATCTTATGCGACATATCGCAGGATATCGCGGGACTGGCGCGGGCCCTGAACGCCGAGCGAATTGCCGCCAAGCTCGTCGCAATCGGCCTCGATCCGTCACCGCAACAGGCAACCGAGGCCATGGCAGCGGGCGCGCGCGATGTGATGGGCTTGCCCGCCGAACCGGCGTTGCTGGCGGCCTTACTGGACGCAGCAAGCGGCGAGCCGGGCGCACCGGTGGTGCGTGACCCTATCATGCTCGCCCTGCTGCGTCGCGCCGAACAGATCGCCGCGTCCGATGCCTCCGTGCTGATTACCGGTGAATCGGGCACCGGCAAGGAAGTGCTCGCCCGGCTAATCCACAAACATTCCCGCCGCAGCAATGGTCCGTTCGTGGCGCTGAACTGCGCGGCGATTCCGGAAAATCTGCTGGAAAGCGAATTGTTCGGCCATGAAAAGGGCGCTTTCTCCGGTGCGCTGGCACGGCGCATCGGCAAATTCGAGGCGGCCGACGGCGGCACCCTGCTGCTCGACGAAATCAGCGAAATGGAGTTGCGGCTGCAGGCGAAATTGCTACGCGCCCTGCAGGAACGTGAAATCGACCGCGTCGGCGGCAACGCGCCGGTGCGCGTCAACGTGCGCATCCTCGCCACCAGCAACCGCGACCTCCCCGCCGAAGCCGCCGCGGGACGATTCCGCGAAGATCTCTATTTCCGCCTGAACGTCGTCGGGTTGCGCATTCCGCCGCTGCGCGAACGTCCGGGCGACATCCCTGCCCTCGCCGACCATTTCGCCCACCGCTACGCGGACATTAACGGCCTGGCGCCCCGCCCGGTGTCCCCGACGGCGCTGCTGATGCTCGGCGCCCAGCACTGGCGCGGCAATGTGCGCGAACTGGAAAACACCATGCATCGCGCCGTCATCCTGGCCGAAGGCGCGGAAATCGGCCCCGACGCCATCGAGCTTCCCGGCGGACGTGCGCCCGGCCCCGCCATCGCCAATGGCGAGAATTTCATCGGCCGCCGCATGGAGGAAGTGGAGCGCGACCATATCCTGCACACCCTCAGCCACACCCTCGGCAATCGCACGCATGCCGCGACGATGCTGGGCATTTCGATACGCGCCTTACGTAATAAGTTGAAGGATTACGCGCAGGCGGGCATACAGGTGCCGCCACCGCAAGCGGGCGTGGCGGCGTGATATGGGGATAGAAGAAAGAATCTTCTTTTTTGAAAAAAAGAAGCAAAAAACTTTTGCTCTCTGGCGCGTCGCCACGTGGGCACCCGCAGCCAGGATCAACAGACAAAAGTCTTTTTGCTTCTTTTTCTTCAGAAAAAGAAGATTCTTTTTTTGTTGTGGCTGACGCTGCCGCCCTCCTAAAGCGCTATGCTCCCGGCACTGATGTCGGATTAGCGCTCGGCGTCTTCTGTCTACTTTCGTTGCTCATCCTGCCGCTGCCGACGATGCTGCTGGATTTTGGGCTGTCGCTCTCCATTACGGCGTCCGTGCTCGTGCTGATGGTGGCGTTACTGCTCGAACGGCCGCTGGATTTCACGAGTTTCCCGCAATTGCTGCTGCTGACGACATTGCTGCGGCTATCGCTGAACGTGGCGACGACGCGGCTGATTCTGAGCCATGGCAGTGAGGGGCCGCTGGCGGCGGGCCATGTGGTGGCGGCGTTCGGCGGCTTTCTGATGGGCGGGGACGTGGTGATCGGGGTGATCCTGTTTGCCATTCTGCTTGTCGTGAACTTCATGGTCATTACAAAAGGCTCGGGGCGCATTGCCGAGGTTGCGGCGCGGTTCAGCCTGGACGCCATGCCAGGCAAGCAGATGGCGATCGATGCCGATCTGAACGCGGGCCTGATTAACGAAAAAATCGCGCGGCAACGACGGCGGGAGTTGGAGGAGGAAAGCGGGTTTTACGGCGCCATGGACGGCGCCGCGAAATTCGTACGGGGCGATGCGATCGCCGGGTTGATCATTACGAGTATAAATATCGTCGGCGGATTGGCGATCGGCGTGATCCGGCATGACATGGCGCTGGCCGATGCGGCCAACACCTTCACCACGCTGACGGTGGGCGATGGGTTGGTGACGCAGATACCAGCGCTCCTGGTGTCCACCGCGGCCGGCATTGTGGTGACGAAGGGTGGTGTCCAAGGGCGCGCCGATACGGCGCTGGTACGGCAACTCGGCGGCAGCCACAAGCCGTTGGCCCTGGCGGGCGCGGCGGCCGCAGTGCTGGCCACCATGCCAGGGCTGCCGGCGCTGCCGTTTCTGGCCCTGGCGTGCCTGGCGGGCGGCGGCGCTTATTGGCGCATGCGAAACCCGCCGGTGAACCCCGATGCGATTGCCGCGGTGGTAGCGCCGGCGCACGGCACGGCGCAGGCCGAGGCACCGATTTCGGATGCCATGCGCATCGACATGATACGCGTGGAACTGGGCTATGGGCTGCTGCCGCTGGCGGGCGGCGACCAGCCGAAGCTGACAGAGCAAATTAAGAGCCTGCGCCGGTCGATCGCCGCCGAAATGGGTTTTGTCCTGCCGCCGGTGCGCATTCAGGACAATCTGCAACTTGCCGCTGAGCAATATATTATCCGCATCAAGGAAATCGAGGCGGGGCGCGGCGAGTTGCGCGCGCTGATGCTGCTGGTCATGGATCCGAACGGCGGCGTGCCGAACATGCCGGGCGAGCGCACCACCGAGCCGGCGTTCGGGCTGCCGGCGCTGTGGGTCGAGCCGACCTTGCGCGAGGAGGCCACGTTCCGCGGCTGCACCGTGGTCGATCCGCCCAGCGTGCTGACCACGCATCTCACCGA
>DATJOH010000481.1:0-5305 GCA_035507235.1 Acetobacteraceae bacterium | reverse complement strand
CGGCAACGCGGGCGGCCTGCGAGGCCGGCAGCCACAGGGCAAAACTGCCCGCCAGCGGGTGTGCGGCATCGGTGGGCGCGGCGCGCGCCTCCGCGGTCACCGCGGCCCGCGCCGCGTTAAGGCGGTCGGCGGCCGCGCGTTCGGCGGCGACCGCGGCGGCAAGCTGCCGGCGCGCCGCATCGGTGGCAAGGCGGCGAAGCCGCGCCAAGGTCGCCAGCGCGTCGGCCATTATGTCAGCACCTGTGCGAGCCGTGCGAAGGAATCGTCGAGCGAGGTAGGATCGTCGCGGGCCTGGCGGAGGAATTCCTCGAGCCGCGGCACCAGGCGCACGGCCTCGTCCACGGCGGGGTCGCTGCCCTGCTTGTAGGCGCCCAGGCGGACCATGTCGGCCATGTCCTCGTATAGCGCCAGCAAGCGGCGGGACGTTCGGACAAGCGCCGCGCGTTCGGGCGTCAGTATGCCGGAAGCGGCGCGCGACAGGCTCTTCAGCACGTCCACCGCGGGGTAGCGGCCGCCCTCGCCGATACGGCGATCGAGCACGATATGACCGTCCAATATACCGCGCACCGCATCGGCCACCGGTTCGTCGTGGTCACCACCTTCCACAAGCACGGTGAAGAGGGCGGTGATCTGGCCGGCGGTGCCATCCGGCCGTTCCAACCCCGGGCCGGCGCGTTCCAGGAGGCGCGGCAATTCGGCGAAAACGCTCGGCGGATAGCCGCGCGTGGCCGGCGGCTCGCCGGCGGCCAGGCCGAGTTCGCGCAACGCCAGGCAGAAGCGGGTCACGCTGTCCATCAGCAGCAGCACGGATTTGCCCTGGTCGCGAAAATATTCGGCGACGGTGAGGGCCGCGTAGGCGGCCTCGCGCCGCATCAGGGGTGGCGCGTCCGACGTCGCAACGATCACCACGGCGCGGGCCAGCCCCTCGGCGCCGAGATCATCCTCGAGGAAATCGCGCACCTCGCGGCCACGTTCGCCGACCAGTGCGAGCACGGCCACGTCACACGCGGTGTAGCGCGCCAGCATGGAGAGCAATGTCGATTTGCCGACACCGGAGCCGGCGAACAGCCCGAGGCGCTGGCCGGTGCGGCAGGTGGCGAAACAATTCAGCACGCGGACGCCAAGATCGATCGGCGGACCAAGCCGCGCGCGCAGGGTGGCTGCGGGTGGATCGGCGCGCACCGGCCACACCGCCTGCCCGGGCGGCAAGGCGCCGCGCCCGTCCAGCGGCGCGCCGAGCGGATCGATGACGCGCCCGAGCCAGGCGGCGCAGGGCGCGAGCGCGCCGCGCAGGTCGGGGCGGCCCGCCGGCGCCAGCACAGGCGCGCCGGCGCCAATACCGAGCGTTGCGCCGAACGGGGCGGCCTGCAGCCTGTTGCCGCGGCTGGCGATGATTTCCGCGGGCAGCACCGCGCCGTTGCGGCCCTGCAAGATGATCCGATCGCCCACCGCGAGCTGATTGGCGAGGCCCGTTATGTCCACCGAGAGGGCGGAGACGGCGGCGACGTGGCCGGCCAGGTGCGCGGCACATTCGGCGGCAACGGCGCCGCGCAATGCGGAGAACGGTGGGCGAGAAATCTGCCGCATTAATAATGCTTTGTATAAAATTTAACTACCACGCCATCATTTTGCCTGTGAGGCGCGACGCCTCGCCTCGTATTTTCAGAAAAAATGCACGTCATGGTAAAAAAACTATGGCCAAGCACCCGTTCCAGTGGTAGCGGTTTTATTGACGGCGTTAGGAGTTTGCGATGCGTGTTCTGCTCGTTGAGGACGACCTGACCGCGGCCCGCGGCATTTCGTTGATGCTTCGCAGCCAAGGTGCGATCGTGGATCAAACCGATACGGGGGAAGAAGCGCTGGAGCTCGCCCGACATTATGATTACGACATTGTGGTGCTGGATCTGTTGCTGCCGGACATGGAAGGGTACGAGGTGGTCCGGCGCATGCGCGGCGGTCGGGTGGAAACGCCCGTATTGATCCTTTCGGGCCTGACACGGCCGCAGGCCAAAGTAAAAGGCTTCGGCGTGGGCGCCGACGATTACATCACCAAGCCGTTCGACAAGGAGGAGCTGATTGCCCGCATCCAGGCGGTGATCCGGCGCAGCAAGGGCTATAGCCAGCCATTGCTGAAAATCGGCGGCCTGCAACTGAACCTCGACAGCCGCGAGGTGCTCGTAGGCGACCGGCCGGTTCATTTGACCGGCAAGGAATATGCGATCCTGGAATTGCTGGTGCTGCGCAAGGGCATGGTCCTGACCAAGGAGGCGTTCCTCAATCACCTCTATGGCGGCATTGATGAACCGGAAATGAAGATCATCGACGTCTTCATTTGCAAGCTGCGCAAAAAGCTGGCGCAGGCAGGCGCAGGCAACCTGATCGGCACGGTGTGGGGCCGTGGCTATATGATGCGCGATCCAAACAGCCCGGCGGCCCTCGCCGCAGCTTCCCTCCCTACCGCGGAGAGCCTCATCGAAGCCGCTTAACGAACAGGGTCCGCTTGCATCGCCCCGATGCAGCGTGTGTCGAGCTTGCGCCTCCGCAAGCTCGACCTTCTTGAAACAACAGCTAAGGCGCTGGCTTTAGGGCGGCGGCCGTTGCGATCGCCAGTGCATGCCTAACCTGGCAGCTCAATTTCCGCCTTGGCCGTGGCAAGCGTAACCCCCTTCTGGTTCGCCATCTTCACCGTCGCCTGCACCAGGCTACGGCCCTCCCCGTCCACGAGCTTGTCGACGATCTCGCCCGTGATGATGGTGAAATCGCCCGTGAAAGCCGGCCCGCGATAGGCACAGTTCGAATGAACAACCCTGCCCCACTCACCCGCCCAGCCGGACAAATAATCGGTAATCCATGACCCCATGGACGCGCCGTAGCCATACGAACGCGGCATGCCGATGTTGCGCGCCCAGCGGGGGAAAAGATGACCGCGCGACGGACCGTAATAGGCGCCGTCGGTGAGTTCAGGGTTGACGCGCTGCATGACGGGATCATTCTCGTAACCCGCCATTTCACGCGTGAATCCCATCGCTTCGAGATCGTTAACCCGCAAATCCATCGAGCCCCAAATATTCACCAGGTAGGCACGCCACTCGGTCGCGAGGCTGGCGACGCTATGTGGACCGACTACGCGCTCCGGCAATTGGTCACCGACATTCGTATCGCGCCAACTGCGCTTGCCGTGGCCCAATTCGTGCAGCAGCTTGATCCACGCGAATTTCCGCTCTTCGAGCGCGGCCAGTTCGTCGTCCGTCCACACCGGATCTTCGGCGTTCGTCATGTCAGTGTTTTCGGACCCGGCTTGGGCCAGATAGCGGATCGTGGTTGAACGCTGCTTGGCAATCGGATCGCCATGCTGATTGTAATAATTATTGTCGCCGCGCTGAAAACAGGTCGGCCCTGCGAACTTCGTGTCCTTCACGACATAGTCGAAAGGGATTCGCTCATTGCTGATAACGTCCCCCGCGACAATATGTCGGCCAAAGAACCACCATTCATCGCCGCCAAACAGAAGGTGGGAATCGGGAATGCAGCCGACGCAGGCCGGAACCGCGCCATGCCCATCGTCGGTAGCGATGGCAAAGGATTGCGGCGCGACCAGCTTGCCCCAGCGGCTCTCCGCGGCGAAGGCGGGATCATAATGCAACAAATTGGAATAATGCATCGCCTGCACCCAGCGGCGGATATCGTTATTGCCGATCGGCTCACGCAGGCGCGAAGCCTCGCAAGGCTTGCCGAGATATTGATCGATGTCGGAGGTGTCGAGCCTAGCATTGTGCACTTTTATGGTCCCATTCTTCAAAAAAACGCGCAGCATAATGATAGCAGACCATATTTTTCAATGAAAGTCGCGCGGAGCGGCGCGGCAAGCGCGCATAACGCAATAACCCGCAATGGATCAGGCAAACGAGTGTGATTAAATAGGAAAAGTTCTTTGCTTCTTTCTTTCAAGAAAGAAGATTCTTCTTTTCTGAAGAAAAGAAGCAAAAGACTTTTACATATTTTAGGTGAAGCTCACGCCCGAGAGCGGTTGCTCATTTTTACTAAGCAACAAATTGGCGACCCGAGGTCAGTAATACCTGGGACAGGAAGAGACCCAGCGGGTCATTATCAAATTCCCCAGAGTTTCGCCGCAGTACCGCCAACCACCATCCTTGCCTTCTCCGGCCCCAGCACGTCAAAAATCTTCCTGATTTCGCCGCGTGATTCGCCGAATACACTCTCCCCGTGCGGATAGTCGCAGGACCATAACAGATTGTCCGTGAGGTCGTAATCCCGCGCGAGTTTCAGCCCGACATCATCCTTGATGATGGCGGAGTAGCATTGGCGCCGGAAATAGAAGCTCGGCAGGTTCGCGAGTTTTGGTTTCAACTCGGTACCATACGTCTGGTAAACGCGGTCCGCATCCTGCAGCGTCCACGGCACCCAGCCGAATCCACCCTCGCAGAAAACCACCTTCAAACCGGGATGGCGCTCCAATATGCCACTGAACGCCAAGAGCGCCCAGATCGGGCGGTACGGGCCCAGATTCTTTGTCATATTTGCGCCGGTCGCGCCGGCGCCGCGAAATTCCAGATACGCGCCGATATGGAACATCACCGGCATGCCACTTTCCTCTATGGCATCCCACATCGGCTCCATCTTCGAAGCATTGTAGGGCACATTCTTCGGCGCCGACGGAATTTCGAACGCCTTCAGCCCCATGGATTTCAGCTTCTGCAAATAATCGCGGGACGCCTCTGGCCGGTAAATTGTCGGCAAAATGCCGACTCCCACCAGGCGATCGGGATGCGGCGCGCAGTATTCCGCCAGCCACTCGTTGTAGACATCCATGCACCGAATGAAGAAATCCTTGTCCTCCATGCGCACCAGCGCCATCGCGCGATTATGGAAAAACAGTGACGTATCGATGCCTTCCGCATCCATATCCTTGAGCCGCGCATCGCGGTCCCACATCCCCGGCCGGCCCTCGCTCAGGTCGGAATCGAGGCCGGGAACGTCGTAATCCACGCCATCCACGCTCAGATGAAATTTCTGATCGTCCTCGCTGCGCCACAATTTCGGCGCGCGGTCGCGATCGGCGCCTTTCAAACGGTTTTCCCACAGATGCATCTCCTCGATGCCGTGGTCGTCCACCGAAATGACGCGACTCCCTACCGGCGGCCGCCAGCCGTCGTCCACCACCTGGCGGTTCATCGGCCAGGGGATCGTGCCAACGCCGCCAACCAGTCCGTCCATCACATGCTCCTTCTGCCGCACCGGCTCGACGCACGACCGGCTATTGCTCGGCCTATTCGCATCGCGTATA
>DATJOH010000480.1:0-2981 GCA_035507235.1 Acetobacteraceae bacterium | reverse complement strand
AAGGAAGAACTTCTTTTTTGAAAAAAAGAAGCAAAAAACTTTTGCTTATTTGCTGCGCGGAACTTGGCCGCTTGAGTCCGGGAACCAAACAGATAAAAGTCTTTTTGCTTCTTTTTCTTCAGAAAAAGAAGAATCTTTTCTAAGGGCTTACAATGGATAAAATTCGCATCCGCGGTGGCAGGCCGCTTTCGGGCGAGATCGCCATACATGGCGCCAAGAATGCCGCCTTGCCGTTGATGGCGGCCGGGATGCTGACCGACGAGCGGCTGGTGCTGACCAATGTGCCGCTGCTCGCGGATATCGAAACGATGGCGAGCCTGCTTTCGCAGCACGGCATAGCGACGGACCGGGTCAGCAATGACGGGCGTGCCATGGCGTTCGGCGGCGCCATTACGAATACCGAGGCGCCGTATGACATCGTGCGCAAGATGCGCGCGTCCATTCTGGTGCTTGGGCCGCTGCTGGCGCGCTGCCGCGAGGGACGCGTTTCCCTGCCTGGCGGGTGCGCGATCGGGGCGCGGCCGGTGGACCTGCACCTGAAGGGCCTGGAACAGATGGGCGCGGAAATCAGGCTGGAGGGCGGGTATGTGAATGCGACCGCGCCGCGGGGATTGCGCGGCGCCGATATCGTGTTTCCGTTCGTTTCGGTGGGCGCGACCGAGAATTTGCTGATGGCGGCGAGTCTCGCGGAAGGGCGCACGACGCTTTCGAACGCCGCGCGCGAGCCGGAAATCACCGATCTTGCCGTGTGCCTCACCGCCATGGGCGCGCGCATCGAGGGCGTCGGCAGCGACCAACTGGTGGTTGAAGGCGTGCCCACGCTGCATGGCGCGACGCACGCCATCGTTTCGGATCGCATCGAAACCGGCACCTATGCGTGCGCCGCCGCCATTGCCGGCGGCACGATACGTCTGAAGGGCGGGCGGCTGGAGCATATCGCGGCGCTGGCAACGGCGTTGGCCGAGGCCGGAGTGGAAGTGGCGGAGGAAGCGGACGCGCTGGTGGTGCGGCGGCTGAATGGCCTGCACGGCACGGACGTAAAGACCGAGCCCTATCCCGGCTTCCCGACCGACATGCAGGCGCAATTCATGAGCCTGATGTGCGTGGCCGAGGGTGCGGCCATGATTACCGAAACGATTTTCGAAAACCGCTTCATGCATGCGCCGGAACTGAACCGCATGGGCGCGCGCATCAACGTGCACGGCGCCAGCGCCATCGTGCGCGGCGTGCCTTCGCTGCAAGGCGCCCCGGTGATGGCGACTGATTTGCGCGCGAGTGTCAGCCTGGTGCTTGCCGGCCTCGCGGCGAAGGGCGAAACGGTGGTCAATCGCGTCTATCATCTGGACCGCGGCTACGAGGCGGTGGAGCGCCAGCTTGGCGGCTGCGGCGCGGACATCGAACGCCTGGCCGATTGAGAGGGTTTGAGCGTCACCCGACATAGAGCTGTTACAGTTTCGCGCGATGTAACGGCGTACCAATGGGCACTGGGAGTTTCATCATGACACGGAAGTTTCTCGCTGCGATGGCGCTGGTGGTGGTGGGGCTTGGCCTTTCGGCCTGCGTCGTGGCTGGGCCGCCGGGCCGTTGCGGCGGCGCGGGCTGGGTGCGCGGCTATTACGGACCAGGCGGCGGCTGGCACCCCGGCCATTGCCGTTGACGCCGTGATCGGCGGGGTTTCCGCCCCGCGCGCTTCATGCTAGGCGGCTGCCGACGGCGCCGGAAACATCCGGCGCCGTCCCCGCATTCGCGGGGTGCTGCAAGAGGCACGGCGCATGACCGCACCCTTTACCCAAGCCGCCCTGGCGCCCGATCCGGAAGCGGATGCGGGCCTGGTGCTGGCCTTGCCGAAAGGTCGCATCCTCAGCGAATGCGGCCCGCTGCTGGCGCGCGCCGGCATCATTCCCGCCGCCGACTACGCCGACGAGGATAGCCGCCGCCTCCGCTTCCCGACGAATGACCCGAAGCTGGACGTGGTGCGCGTGCGTCCGTTCGACGTCGCCACCTTCGTCGCCTACGGCGCGGCCGAAATCGGCATTTGCGGCGCCGACGTGCTCGGCGAATTCGACTATCCGGAAATCTACGCGCCGCTCGACCTCGGCATCGGCGCCTGCCGCGTCTCCGTGGCAGCGCCCGTGGACGCGCCGGAGGAAGATCCCCGCCAATGGTCCACGGTGCGCGTCGCCACCAAATACCCGGCCACCGCGCGGCGCCATTTCGCCGCCCGCGGCATACATGCCGAAGTGGTGCATTTGAACGGCGCCATGGAACTGGCGCCCGGCCTCGGGCTTTCACGGCTGATCGTGGATCTGGTGCAGACCGGAAGCACACTGAAGGCCAATGGGCTGCGTGAGACGGAAGTGATTGCGCATGTCACCAGCCGGCTGATCGTCAATCGCACGGCGCTGAAGACGCGGCCTGAGATCGTTGGGATTTGGATACAGAGATTTCGTGCGGCGATTGAGGGATAGGAAGTGTTCTTTTTTGAAAAAAAGAACCAAAAAACTTTTATCTGTTTCGGGCGGCATCTTGCCCCGGTGGTTGCGTCCGTTGCCGAGGCCAAGGGAAAAAAGTTTTTTGGTTCTTTTTTTCAAAAAAGAACCCTTCCTTCCTTTTCATGAAGTTTCTGTCTTCCGCTGCAACGGATTTTTCCGAGGCATTTGCTGCCCTGGTCGCGCAGGCACGTGATACCACCACGCGCGTGGACGGCGTTGTTGCTGATATCCTCAAGCGTGTACATGAAGATGGCGATGCGGCGCTGTGCGATTACACCGCGCGCTTCGACGGGCTGCACATCACGCCGGACCGGCTGCGCATCGATGAAGCGGAAATCACGGAGGCGGTTTCCCAGGTCACGCCGGACTTGCTGGCGGCGCTCGATCTCGCGGCGACGCGCATCGAGATTTTTCATCGCGCGCAGGCGCCGGTCGATTTGCAAATGCATGATGACGAGGGCGTCACCATGGGCATGCGCTGGACGCCGC
>DATJOH010000479.1:0-13521 GCA_035507235.1 Acetobacteraceae bacterium | reverse complement strand
GCGCGCCAGGCGGAAGGGCGCGCGCAGCATGAGGCCGAGGAAATAATCCAGCATCTTGTCGTCGGTTTCGTGCAGCGGTTTGGGACTGCCGACACCGGCATTGTTGATGAGAAAGTCGATCTTCTGCCAGCGTGACATGGCCGCTTGAACAATCCGTGCCGGAGCTTCATCCGCCGTTATATCGATGGCGACCGTTTCGACGCGATTCGGATCGCCAACCTCGTCCCTGACGGCTTGCAGTTTTGCCGCGTCCCGGCCGACGCCCACCACCGCCATACCCATGGCGGCCAGTTTGCCAACAGTCACGCGACCGATGCCGCTGCTGGCGCCCGTTACGATTGCAACCTGCATGTCCGTCTCTGTCCCTCATGCAATGGCGGTCGCCTCCCGCGGCGCTGGCTGTGGCAAAGGGGATTTGATCCCGGGTGGCAAGCCCCATATCATAATCAGCTTCTACTAGACAACACTGTTGATTAGCATTAAATGAGGCTAAGCCAAGCTGGGGACGGGAATGACTTGCGAGCCAACACGGACGCCTGACGATATCGACATTCCAGCGCTGCGGGCCAAATACCTGCGGGAGCGGGACAAGCGGCTGCGCCGTGAGGGCCAGGCGCAATATATCCGTCCACTCGGCGATTTCGCGGAGACCTATGAGGCGGACCCGTATACGCCCGTGGCCCCGCGGGCGGCGCACGCGGAAGATATCGACATAGCGGTTTTAGGCGCCGGCTGGGCCGGCATCCTGGCGGGTTATCATTTGCGGCGCGCTGGCATTACGGATTTCCGCACGATCGACCATGCCGGCGATTTCGGCGGCGTGTGGTATTGGAACCGCTATCCCGGCCTGCAGTGCGATAACGACGCATACGCCTATCTGCCGCTGCTGGAAGAAATGGGGTTCATGCCGTCGAAGAAATTCACCGACGGGTTTGAGATTCGCGGCTACGCACAGAGCATCGCGCGCCGGTTTGGCCTGTACGACAAGGCGTTGTTCCACACACTGATCACATCGTTGCGGTGGGATGAGGATTTGCGGCGCTGGCGCATCGGCACCGACCGCGGCGACGACATACGCGCGCGCTTCGTGGTAATGGCGAATGGATTGCTAAACATTCCGAAGCTGCCCGGCGTGCCTGGCATCCACGACTTCAAGGGCAAAAGCTTCCATACCAGCCGTTGGGATTACGCATACACGGGCGGCACGCAGGAAAAGCCTGTGCTCGATCGCCTCGCGGACAAGCGGGTGGCGATTGTCGGCACCGGCGCTACCGCCGTGCAGGCCATCCCGTTTCTCGGCCAATATGCGAGGCAGCTTTACGTGCTGCAGCGGACGCCATCGACCGTCGATTCCAGGCGTAACGAGCCGACCGATCCCGCCTGGGTGAGCAGCCTGAAACCGGGCTGGCAGCGCGAACGGCAGGTGAATTTTCACCATGCCGCGATGCAGTCCCTGGCGCCCGGCGAGCCCGACATGATCTGCGACATCTGGACTGAAATCAGCCGCAATTTGTCGGCGAAATTCGACGCGGATGGCTGGCCGACCTCGACCGAGGCGTTCATGGCGGCGCGTGAAGTCGCGGATTACGGCCTGATGGAGCGGCTGCGCGGCCGTGTCGATGAAACGGTGAAGGACAAGGATGCCGCAGAGGCCCTAAAACCCTGGTACCGCTATCTGTGCAAGCGGCCCTGTTCGAATGACGATTATTACCCCACCTTCAATCGCCCCAACGTGAAGCTGATCGATGTTTCAGCGACGCGCGGCGTCGAATGCATGACGGAAAAAGGCTTCGTTGCCGACAGCGTGGAATATGAAATCGACTGCATAATTTTCGCCAGCGGCTTTGAGGTGACGAGCGATCTTGATCGCCGCTGGGGCATCGACCGCATCGAAGGAAGCGGCGGGGTGTCGCTCTATGACCACTGGGCCCGCGAGTACAAGACCTTTCACGGCATGCTGACGCACGGCTTTCCGAACCTTTTCTTCACCGGCTTCATTCAGGGTGGGGTGAACGCATCGACCACCGAGACGTTCAACCAGCAGGGACGTCATATCGCCTACATCATCAAGGCGGCGCTGGCGCGCGGGGCGGAAACCGTGGAACCGAGCCTGCCGGCGCAGGACGCCTATATCAAACACGTTCGCGACGTCGCCATTGATATTTCGCAATTCCAGCGCGAATGCACGCCGAGCTACTTCAACAACGAAGGCGAAACGAAAGCGAACGAGCGGGGTGAGCAGAAGTTTCGCTTTGCGCTCGGCGAAACCTACGGGCCCGGGTTTTACGAATTCGAGACATTCCTGCAGGATTGGCGTGATCAGGGCGATTTCGCCGGTCTGGTACTCGACGGGCAAGCGACGCCCGAAGCGGCCGCGCTTCCTGCCGAAGCGCAGCCGGCCTGAGCTGTGGAGGCGCGGCTTGATTGGTGGTAGGATGCGGGAACAGGGTCATTCGAGGAGGATGTCTTGAACAAGGTGGTCAATCTCAAGATTCAAGAGCCATCGATTTCGGATCAGGACCTGGCGGAGCCGCTGACTTATCCGGTGGATGCGTTCCTCTCGCGCGACTACGCGGCGGCCGAAAAGGATAAGCTCTGGCCGAAAGTGTGGCAGCATGCTGGTCGGGTGGAGGAAATCCCGGAGGTCGGCAGCTACATCACCTACGAGATAGGTGATGATTCGATCCTGATCGTTCGCACCGCGCCTGATGCCATCAAGGCCTACCACAATGTGTGCACCCACCGCGGCCGCCGCCTGGTCGATACGCCGTGCGGCGCCAACAATGCCTGCGGCAGGAAGAAACGCTTCGTCTGCGGCTTCCATGGCTGGACCTATGACCTGGACGGCAAGAACGTCCACATCCTGGACAAGCAGGATTGGAAAGACAGCCTCACCGAGGAACGGACGTCGCTGGCCGAGGTGAAGGTTGATAGCTGGGGCGGCTGGATCTTCATCAACATGGATCCGGAATGCGTTCCGCTGCGCGATTATCTGGAGCCAGCCGCCGGCATTCTTGATCCGTTCGCGTTCGAAAAGATGCGCTACAAATGGCGCCAGTTCGTAATCTTCGACTGCAATTGGAAGACCGGGCTGGAAGCCTTCATGGAGCCTTACCATGTCGCCGGCACGCATTCGCAGTTGCTAGAGCATGGCGATTATTACGCTTACAGCGCGCCCTATGGCCTGCATGGCGTTAGCGGTTTCGACCAACGCGACCCCGCACTGATGATGAAGCAAAGCAGCACCATCACCCGCGCCGGCAAGGGCGCCGATCCGCGCATTTCAACCTACAATCTGCAGAACGAAATCTACACCACGGTCAACAACGCCAGCACCACCGAAACTTTGGTCAAAGCGGCGAAGCGCCTGGTGGACGAACTGCCCGAAGGCACGCCGGCCGACGAGGTGATAAAACATTGGCTGGCCTCGGCGCGCGCCGACGACGCGGCGCGCGGCGTGATCTGGCCGACCATTACGCCGGAACAAATGGCACAGGCCGGCCTCGCCTGGCATGTCTTTCCCAACATGGCGATCCTGCAAGGCATCACCTTCGCACTCTGCTACCGTGCCCGGCCTTACGGTGATGATCCGAACAAGTGCATTTTCGAATCCTACGCCATCGAGCGGTTCCCGGAAGGGCAGGAACCGAAGACAGAATGGGTTTACGCGGACGCCACCGCGGAAAAATGGGGCAAGGTGCTGGCGCAGGATTTTTCGAACATGGGCGCGGTGCAAAAAGGCATGAAATCGCGCGGCTTCCGCGGCACCCTGCCCAATCCGCATCAGGAACAGAAAATCACCAATTTCCACCGTAATCTGGCGCGGTATATGGGCACTGGCGCGCCAAAGCGACTCACATAAGGGAAGTGTTCTTTTTTGTAAAAAGAACCAAAAAACTTTTGTCTGTTAGGAGCATAACCGCTGGCGACCAAGGACCGGGATCGCAAAGTACAAAGTTTTTTGCTTCTTTTTTTCAAAAAAGAAGGCCTACTTTTCTTCCCAGTCTGCCGACACCTCACCACAAAGCTGATGAGACAAATTCCTCGCCGCCGACAAAAGCGTATCCTGCAGCGCCGGCAGTCCCGTGCGCCGCAGTGCGCCGGCAAGGCCGATTGCCACCAACGCATGGCTGAGCTTCGCGCGTGATTTCCACACCGGCGCCGCGGCAACCGTAACGCCGGATATGTAATTGCCCGCGTCAACGGCAAAGCCCTGCGCGCGGGTCTGGGCGACTTGCGCCTGCCAATCCTCGAAGGTTGGCGGTTCGTCCCAGCGGAGCGTTCTGAACCGGGCTTCCAATTCAGCGTCCGTGTGGCCACCGAAGGCCGCGATGCAGCGTCCCGTGGCGCTGATGAGCGCTGGAAATCGGCTGCCGATTTGGGTGCTGAGCTGAATATTTTGCCCCGACTGCGAGATTGCCACGACAATGATATGCTCCAGGCCGACAATTTGCACACCGAGCATCGTCACTTCGAACGCCTGACCGATGCGGTCTAGCACCGGCTGTGCCAGGTCGTTGAAGCGGTTGCGTCTGAGCCAATGCCGGGCAAGCGTCAGCACGCCGGCTTCCAGCGCATAGCGTTTTGTATCAGGATCGAAGGCGACAAATTCCTCTGCGACGAGCGCCCGCAGCACGTAGAGGCAGGTGCTGGGCACCAGGCCGAGTTCGCGGGCGATGGATTGCACACCGAGTGGCGTGTCGCTCTTGCCGAGCAGGCGCAGCACCGCTGCCGCACGTGATATGGCGGGGGCCTTGCTCGCTTCGACCGCTCTGGCGAGTTCGCGGTCGGGGCGCGGGGCGCGGCGCGGTAGGTCGGTCATTTAGCCTGGTCTTTGCCTGGTGGGAGCCGGGAGGGCGTGGTTTCAATATACAGAACAACATTCTATATTTACAACAGCTACCTGCTTGTGGCATGTCCTGTCTTGCCGATTGGCGGCGCCGAGTTCTGGCCGCTTCGAGAAAAATGCTGCTGGATCAATGGCGAACCTGACGGAATATACCAGTTATGCGGATGCCCAGGCGTTCGCCAATTCGGCGGCGTTATGGGCGCTGTTCGATGGTAACCGCGACAAACTCAATATCGCGGAGGAGTGCATCGTTCGGCACGCGGATGGCTCCGGTCGTGCCGCCGTACGCGTTGCGCATGCCGACGGCACCGACCTTGCCCTGAGCTTTGACGAAATTGCCGCCGGGTCCGCGCGCTTCGCACATTGGCTGGTGGAGAACGGCATTCGGCCGGGCGATCGTATCGCCTTCATGCTGGAGCCGTCGCTGCCTTTCTATCTCAGCCTGTTCGGCGCGATGATGATGGGGGCGATCAGCGTGCCGCTATTCACGCTGTTCGGGCTGGACGGGTTGCGGCTGCGTGTGGATGATTGCCAACCGAAACTTCTGATCACGAATTCGGAAAAGCTGGAAATCGCCAGTCAGATCGAAGGGCTGCGCGTTGTTGTGGCGGACGCTGCCCTGTTGGACGGAATGGAGCGATTCCCCGCGACCTACGCAGCGACAACGCGCGCTGACGACATGGCGGCGTTCCAATACACGTCGGGCACGACGCGCGAATTGCCGGCGGCGGTAAAGCATTCGCATCGCACGCTGGTGACGCTCATGTTTGCTGCGCTGTACGGCACCGGTATCCGGCCCGGCGACGAATTCTTTTGTCCTTCCTCGCCCGCCTGGGGGCATGGGTTGTGGCACGGCACGCTGGCGCCGCTGGCGCTCGGCGTCACCACCGGCACGTTCGCCGGACGCTTCGATGCGGTGCGGCTGATGAAGGCGCTGCAGGATTACGGCATTACGAACATGTCTGCCGCGGCCACGCACTACCGGATGATGAAGAATTCCGGCAGGGCAGGGGAGTTCAGCTTCTCGATCAAGAAACTCTCCTACACCGGCGAACCCATCGATCCGGCGACGCTGGAATTCATCGACCAGACCTTCGATGTGCCGGCATGCAGCATGTATGGCACTACCGAAATCGGTGTCGTGCTAGTCAATTATCCGGGCGCCACCGATTACGTCGTCAAACCTGGCGCGTTGGGAAAGCCGGTGCCAGGTCTGAAACTCGAGGTTCAAAATGCTGACGGAACGCCGGCAGCGCCTGGCGTTATCGGCGAACTCATGTTGTGGCGCCACGGCAAGTGGGAGTCGACCAAGGATCTCGCGAAAATCGACGACGATGGCTATTTCTACCATGCCGGCCGGGCGGACGACGTGATCATTTCCGCCGGCTGGACGATGAGCGCGGTGGAAATTGAAAACACGTTGCTGAAGCATCCGGATGTGCGCGAAGCGGCCGTTATCGGTGTGCCAGACGCGACGCGGGGCCAGGTTGCAAAGGCCTTCGTGGTCACCGGCCGCCTGCCCAACGACGAATATGTCGACGAACTCAAGAAATTCACCCGCGAACGGCTAAGCCAGCACGAGTTTCCGCGCCACATCGCTTTTGTTGGTGAACTTCCTAAAACGCCGGCGGGAAAAGTGCATCGCAAGATCCTGCGTGACCGCGAAGCCGCCGCCGCGGCCAGTAACGCAATACTCGTGGAGACGACCAATGCCGCTTGATAGCCCCTCCGCCAATCGCTTTCCCAAAATCACCGAGGCGGGCCTCGACGATTTGCGCAAGCGTATCGGCGTGCCCATTACCGATACGCTCGAGCCATGGAATTACGAGGCGACGCGGGACGGCATTCGCCATTACGCGCACGGCATCGGTGACGATAATCCGCTCTGGACCGATCCTGCCTACGCCGCCAAGACGAAATACGGCAGCATTGTCGCCCTGCCGAGTTTCCTGTTTTCGACCAGCCGCATCGTTTCCGGATATTGTGGCGGTCTTTCCGGCGTTCACGCCATGTGGGCAGGTGCGGACTGGACGTGGCATAAGCCGGTGCTGCGCGGCGACGTCATTTCGACGGAAGCGCACCTGAAGGATCTGATCGAGCATCGCACCCGCTTCGCCGGACGCAGTTTCCAGCAGATCTACCATGTGGATTTCTTCAATCAGCAAGGTGACAAGGTTGCCGAATGCGATTCCTGGGTATTCCGGACTGATCGCGACGAAGCGCGCGAGCGCGGCACGAAATACACCGAGGCGCGCGGCCGCGTGGAACGCTTCACCGACGAGCAGCTTGCCGAATACTACAAGCTCTATGAAGCCGAGGAAATTCGCGGCGCCACGCCGCGCTATTGGGAGGACGTGCAGGAAGGCGAGAAGCTGCCGCGCATGATGAAGGGCCCGATGACTGTCACCGGCTTCATCGGGTACGCGCAGGGCTGGGGTGGGCTTTACATCCGCGCCAACAAGCTCGCCTATAAGATGATCGCGAAACATCCAGGGCTTGGCATTAAAAACCGCTTCAACGTGCCGGATTGCCCCGAGCGCGTGCATTGGGACGAGGCGTTTGCGCTCGAAGTCGGCGCGCCCGGTGCCTATGATTACGGCCCCGAACGCTGCTCCTGGCTGACGCACCAGATCACCAACTGGATCGGTGACGAGGGTTTTCTCCGCAAGAGCAAATGCCAGATACGCCGTCACAATCCGGACGGCGACGTATTGTTCATCGATGGCGCGGTCAGCCGCAAGTTTGTCGAGGACGGTAAATATCTGGTGGAAATCATGCAGAATGCGATGACCCATCGCGATGAGCCGTCCGCCATGGGCGCGGCGATCGTGGAGTTGCCTACTCGCCCGAAGGCATGATAACCATCCCGGAGACGCACCATCGGTGCGTTTCCGGGAAAATGAAGGAAGGAAGGTCTTCTTTTTTGAAAAAAAGAAGCAAAAAACTTTTGTCTATATGCGCGGCCGCTAGGCCAGACATGGACCAAAGCCGCCGCCCGAAAGAGAGAAAAGTTTTTTGGTTCTTTTTTTCAAAAAAGAACTTCTTTCTTCCTTATGTCTGAAAACGCCACACCGCCCTGGCCCGGTCCTCTCAAGGGCGTACGTGTCCTGGACTTTACGCGCGTCCTCGCGGGCCCTGCGGCGTCGCTTGGGCTGGCCGACCTCGGTGCGGAAGTGCTGAAAATCGAGCCCCCCGGCACGGGCGACGAGACCCGGCTTTTTCCGCCGTTCCGTCAAGAAGTGAGCCATTATTTCCTGAGTGTGAACCGCGGCAAGAAGAGCATTGTCGTGGATCTCAAGCGCGAGGAAGGCGCTGCGTTGGTCCGCGATCTTGCGGCCAAATGCGACATCCTGGTTGAGAATTATCGCCCCGGCGTTATGGATCGTCTTGGCCTCGGCTATACCGCATTGTCGGCCATAAACCCGCGGCTGATCTACTGCGCGATATCGGGTTTCGGCATGACCGGGCCGCTGCGCGATCTACCGTCCTTCGATATCGTTCTGCAGGCTTTGTCGGGCGCCTTGAGCGTGAATGGTGAGGCCGGTCGGCCACCGACGAAATTGGGCATTCCGCTTGGGGATCTGGTTGGCGGCATCAATGGCCCAATCGGCATTCTCGCGGCCTTGTACGAGCGCAGCGTTACCGGGCGTGGACGATTGATCGATGTCAGCCTGATGGACGGCATGATCGGCATGCTAGGCTATTTGGCGCAATTGGCGTTCTTTACGGGGAAAGATCCGGTGCCTCAGGGCGCCGAGCATCCGAACCTGGTTCCGTACGGCATATTTCCGGCGCAGGATGGGTCGATTATCGTTGCGTGTTTGACGAACAGTTTCTGGCAGCGCATTTGCGAGGCGCTGGGCGCGAAGGCGTGGATTACCGATCCTCGCTTCGCGACGATTGAAAATCGTCGTGACAACAGGCACCTCGTGAACGAGATGATCAGCGCGTTCACGCGCCAGCGAACGGTGAAGGAGCTTGCGGATCTCTTCACGCGCTACGAAGTGCCGCATGCGCCCATCCTGGGCATTCGGGAAGCCCTCGCGCAACCGCAGGCGGTCGTGCGGGACATGGTGGTTGAGACGGATCATCCGGTGCTGGGCAAAATCCCCATCGTAAATCGCGCCATCAAGTTTCCCGGCGATCCGCAACCGGTGCCGAGCGCGCCGCCGATTCTCGGCCAACATACGGATGAAATCCTGGGTGATATACTCGACCTCACCGCCGATCGGATCGAGGCTTTGCGCGAGGCGAAGATCGTGTTCTGATGGGGGGCTTACATCCGGCACGGTGCCTTGTGCGGAACGGGAGAGAATAATGAGCGACGAGGAAAACGAAAGCCTCAAGGTGGTGAAGACGATGGCGGCGAACGGCATCCTCGGCCGCTGGGATATCGTCAAGCAGTATGTCTCGGACGACCTGGTCATGCATCTGCCGCCGGGTTTGCCGTTCGGCGGGGATTATCTCGGCTGGGAAGGCTATCTGCAAACCTTCAAGGAGCTCGGAGCATTCTTCACCGATCTTAAATCCGGGGAGCAGGAATTCGCGTGCCATGGCAACAAGGTTATTGTAATGGCGTCTTTGCACGGCCGCATTGCCAAGACCGGCAAGCCGATATCGTTTCCGATTACCGCCATCTGGACCGTGGAAGACGGCAAGGTCGTGGACATCGTGCCATTCTATTATGACACCAAGACAATTTGCGACCTCGCGGCGGAATAGGCGGAGCGGGAATAAATCGAGCTTTAAGAGTAACGTTCCGTAAAAAGAAAGGAAGATCTTCTTTTTTGAAGAAAAGAAGCAAAAAACTTTTACTTCTGGCGCCGCTTCATACGGCCCCCGACTGCAAGCATACTGGTACCCGCAACAGATAAAAGTTTTTTGGTTCTTTTTTTCAAAAAGAACTACTTCCTTCCTGCCTGCTCAATGCCCTCACCTGCAATGCGAGCATTACTAATGCCCCATGCAGGCAACGGCCAGTTTGTTGCCGTCGAGGTCACGGAAATACGCGCCGTAAAAGCCAGTGGCGTCGTCGCCGCGCATGCCTGGCGCACCTTCATCCTTCGCGCCGAGTTCGAGCGCCTTTGCATGCATGGCATCAACTGCGGCTCGGCTGGGAGCGGCGAAAGCGATCGTCGTGCCGTTACCGATGGTTGGCTCGCCTTCGAAGGGCAGGCCGATAACGAAGGTTCCACCTTCCGGGCCTCGGTAGGCGACGCTTTGCGGCGTGCCGTAAACCCGGCTTCCGCCGGCCAGTGCCGTGATGGCGTCATAAAATCTGGTGGCGCCTTCCAGATCATTTGTGCCGTAACGAGCGACCGCGATCACCGTACCCTCCATCGCTAGAGTTGACAGCCTGCATGTGCGTCTCGCGCTACAGCGGCGGCGTGCGGATGGCAATCCCTGCGCCAGATGGTGGCCGGTGCCCGCTTATGCCAGCGCCCGCTTATGCCAGCGCCCGCTTATGCCAGCGACTGTCTGAGGGCGGTGTTGGCCTGCCCAATCGCCGCCCGGGCAGCCGGCGTATCGGCTAGCGCATTCAGCATGACGAAGTCATGGATCGTGCCGATGTAGCGTGTGCACGTCGTCCGCACGCTGGCTTGCGACAGCTTGCGCGCAAAGGCCTCGCCCTCGTCGCGAAGCACGTCGGCCTCGGCGGTGATCAACAGGGTTTCAGGTAATCCTCTCAGTTCATCGATTGTGGCGGCAAGCGGCGTGGCTGCGACTGCTTGGCGCGCCGCCGCGCCAGGAAGATAAACGTTCCACAGCCACTCCATGTCGCTTCTCGTCAGCCAGGGGCCGCTGTCCCATTCGAGATACGACGGTGTGCCGAACGAGGCCCCGGTGATCGGGTAGAACAGGACCTGTAGCCCCAGCTTCGGACGATGCCTCCGCTTGGCGAGGATGGCCACGCCGGCGGCAATATTGCCGCCGGCGCCGTCGCCGACAACGGCGAGGCGCGTGCCATCCAGATTGAGGCTCGCCGCATGTTCCGCCACATAGACGGTAGCTGCATAGGCTTCCTCGATCGGGAGAGGGAAGGCTGCTTCCGGCGGACGGCTGTAGAGCACGACTACCACGGCTGCGTGGGCGCCCACTGCGATCTCACGAACCAGGCGGTCATGCGTATTGGCATCACCGGCAATCCACCCGCCGCCGTGAAAGAACATCACGACGGGCATTGGGTCCTGCGCCGATTTGGGGCGAACAATGCGCGCGCAGATCGTGCGGCCGGGACCGGCGGGGAGCGCTACATCCCTTATGCTGGCGCCGGGCTTGCCGATTGGCGCCGATTGCAGCCGGGCGAGGGACTTGCGGACACCCTCGATGGAGCGGGCGGAAAACGGCCTGGCGCCTGAGGCGTCGACCCAGTCGACAAATTCCTGCGTCGCCGGTTCAAGGTCTGGTCGGTAGCCACCATTGGCTTTCAAAGCGCACCTCGGTTCGTCGGCACCGGCGGCAAACGCTCTCGCGACGTTGGGTTGGGCCGATGTTCCGGCGCTCACGCCGTGTTTGCGTGACGCGCCCTCACCGTCTCCCGCACTTCGGACAGCTCCCTTGGGCGGTCGACTGTGACCGGGTTCCGCCCCGGTGGCGTAGTCAATCATTGTGAATTCTTATGTATCTTCGGGCTGCCGCAGCGGGCACGGCCGGCCGCGCTGACGGCGCGGGTCACAACTCGCCGAGTAGATTCCCCGCGCTTTGGAGATCGGCGGTTTCGAACCCTTCCGCGAACCGGTCATAAACCGGAGCGAGCACTTCCCGGGCCTCGATCATCCGTCCATGGTCGCGCAACAGGCGCGCAAGGCTGACCACGGCCCGCAATTCCCATGACGGCGTCTGCATGTCCCGGGCCAGGTCGATCGAACGAACGAATTCCGCCCTGGCTTCCTCGTCCGCATGCGGCGTGCGCCTCTGTCGCAGCAGTTCGCCCTTGATACGGGCGCATTCGGCAATGTACCAGCGCTCGTTATTGCGATCACATCGTGCCAGGACATCCTCGATGGTCGCGAGGCCGTTCGAGACCTCGCCCGCCGTTCCAAGTGCCTGTGCCAGCGCACCCTGAAATCCGGTGTAGCGCATATAGAATGCACCCTGAGGCAACTCGTCGAGCGCGCGGTAAAGGGCTTTAAGGCCCCGATCGATGTTGCCATGCTCGATGAGCAGCATGGCGCTGAAGCACTTGCCCCAGCTGTGCCAGATATCCAGGCCGTTCTGTGCGGAATGCCTCACCAGTAGCTCGATATACGCTTGCGCGGCCGCCATATCCCCGCACAGCAGCGTCACCGGACAGGCCGCCTGGGCCAGCGCCAGACACAGGGACATGGCGTGATCGACCTCCGTCGCCTCGCCGATCAGTTCCTTCGCCTCCTGCAACGCCTGATCCGGAAACCCCAGCGCCCAATTGAGCCGGGCCCGCACGGTGCGCGCCACGACGCGTTGGTCGAATTGAAAGCGAAGAATGTGTGACCGGGCCCGGGGCCGGACGTAATGGCCGAGCATCGAGTCAATCGTTTGCCGCGCGCCCGTGTGATCGCCCAGGTAAAACATCGAGACGGCGACGATGCGGTCCCCGATCAGCGCGGCCTCATGGTCCGCGGCACTTGTGGCCGCTTCGCGGAATCGCCTGCCGATGTCGAGGGAGGCGAGATATTGCCCACTATTGAAATGGCTCGACCACATGCCCCACAGGGTGCGGATTTCGTACTCGGAATCATGATGCGACTGCGCAATCGCCAGCGCTTCCGCCCATACCGCATCCGCCTCTGGGCCGGGCCCTTTCGTGTAGATCAGCGCCGCCCCCAAGGCCGCCAGCAGGCGCATTGTAACCAGGTCATTCCCGGTCTCGCCCGCCTTCAACGCACGCACGGCCTGCGTAACATACCGGCAGCAATCCCCCGCCAGCGAGAAACCGGACCAAAGCGGGAGGCAGGCGTCGGCAAGGGCAACGCCCAGCGCCACGTCCCCGGAATTGGCAAACGCCCAATCGAGCGCCACACGCGCCTCGTCAATGTCCGTTGGCCCGATCGCCGGGGCCTTCGGATTATCGGTGCCGGCGGTTTCGAGCCGCGATCTGAAATAGCTGGCATGCCGCCGCGCGCACGCGTCAGTCTCGCCCTTTTCCTGCAGCTTTTGCAAGGCGTAGGCCCGCGTGGTGTCGAGCAGGCGATATAGCGCGAAGCCTGTCCCGACCTCGGCGTTCAGCAAGGATTTCGAAACGAGGCTCGCTACCAGCTCGGCAATGTCGGCTACGCCGAGCGGGTCATAGGTTGCCACTGCGTCAGCCGCATCCAGGGTGAAATCCCCGGCGAACACTGCCAGCCGGCAGAGCAGCGTCTGCTCCGGCTCGGGCAACGCATCGAAGCTCCAGTCGAGCGTCGCCTCGAGCGTGCGGTGGCGGGGCCGGGCCGTGCGGCGCCCTTGCGTCAGCAGCCGTATCCGATCCTCAAGCCGTGTTGCTACGCCCAATGTGCCAAAGACATCGACGCGGCCGGCCGCCAATTCGATGGCCAGGGGAATGCCGTCGAGCTTGCGGCAGATCTTCGACACGACCGATGCATCGGCATCGCGAAACTCGAAGCGGTGGGCAGCCGAAGTGGCACGCTCGACGAATAGCTGGACCGCCGGGTAGGCGAGCGCTTCCATCGCCGAGAGCTCAGAAGAGTCGGGCG
>DATJOH010000478.1:0-3160 GCA_035507235.1 Acetobacteraceae bacterium | reverse complement strand
GGCCGCCGCATTGGTGTTGTCGCCGCAGGGCGAGGTGCCCGGCATGGCCCGGATCGATGTCAGGATTTCGCCGGAGCCGATTGCTACGGACACGCCGCCGCGCCACCCCGCCCTTGCCGCGCTGGTTGCCGGCAATGCGGCCGCGCGCTGCCTGCGGCTGGCGGAAACCATTGCGCTGGCGGAAGCGGACAGCATCGATCTGGCATTGCCCGACGGGCACCTCGTGATAGAGGTCGCGCCATGCTGAACCGCGAGGCAATCGCCGACCTGGTGCCGCAAAAGGGCGCCATGTGTCTCCTGGACAGCGTGGAAAACTGGTCGGCCGATCGTATTCTGTGTCGCGCCGAAACCCATCTTTCGGCCGCCAACCCGCTGCGCCACTCCGGTCGGCTGGGCATATTCAACGGCTGCGAATACGGCTTGCAGGCGGCGGCCTTGCACGGCGCCCTCAGCGCCGGCGGCGAGGCGCGGCGGCCGGGATATCTCGCCGCGCTGCGTGTGACGCGCATTGGGTGCGCGTATCTGGACGATGCATCGATCGGCGCGCTGTTGGTGGAGGCGGTGATGGAAGCGGCGACGGCTTCCGGCCTGATTTACGGATTTACCCTGGCAGCGGCGCGTGGCGATGTGCTGCTGCAAGGCCGGGGAACGATCAAACTGCCGGACAGCATATCGTGAAACGCGCCCTCATCACCGGTGGCGCCAGCCCGATCGGCGCCGCCATCAGCCGCCGCCTCGCCGCCGACGGGCTGCACGTGATTGTCCACGGCTTCGCCAACCCCGATGCGGCCGCGCAAGTTGCCGCGGAGATCCGCGCCGCCGGCGGCAGTGCCGAAGCGTTCCGCACCGACCTTGCCGACATTGCGGCCACTGCCGCCGCGCTCGCGCCAATCCTCGCGGCCGGCGTGCCACAGGTGCTGGTGCACAACGCCGGCCACCACGAAGACGTGCCGATGGCCGGCATGTCGGAGGCGCAATGGCGCCGCGTGCTGGCGGTGTCGCTCGATGGATTCTTCGCCGTAACACAGCCATTGCTGCTGCCGATGATCGGTACGCGATGGGGGCGTATCATTGCGCTATCCTCGGTCTCCGCCGTGCTCGGCAATCGCGGGCAGGTGAATTATAGCGCCGCCAAGGCCGGTCTGATCGGCGCGATGCGCTCGCTGGCGCGGGAAGTGGCCAGCCGAGGCGTGACCGCGAACGTCGTGGCCCCGGGGTTGATTGCGTCGCCGGCGCTGGACGCGGTGATGGACAAGGCGAACATCGCGGATATCGTGCCGGCGAAACGCGCCGGCAGGCCGGAGGAAGTGGCGGCACTTGTTGCATTCTTGGCGTCAGATGAGGCTGGGTATATTACGGGGCAGACTATCTCTATTAATGGCGGGATGATTTAGGGTGATTAATGGCGGGATGATTTAGGGTGAAAGGAAAGCACTTCATTCTTCAAAGAAAGACGCAAAGAACTTTTGCTTTTTGGTTCCGGGCCATTCGGCCGCCAGTCGCCAAGGATCAACAGATTAAAGTCTTTTTGTTTTTTTTAAAAGAACTGTTTTTGGGCTCTTGCCCTCCGTTGCCGGTATTTCGTTTTTAGTACGCTTTGGTCGGCTATCGTAATATGACTCAAAGCCTCCGCAAAATCTCGCGAAATGGCGGAAACTCCGGCGGCTCCTCGCCATCCTCCGGCGTGGTGGCGACGAAGGCGCGCACCATGTTCGGCAGCAGGCGCATGAATTCCACGCGCGTCCGCTCCTCCGCGGCACTCACCGCCGGCAGCGCCCGCAGCCGCGCTACTTCCTCCGCCAAACCAGGCGCGCAGGCCAGTATGCGCCGATCCTCCACCTGCTCCGTCCGCCCCGCGAGCGCGCAAAAACTGCCGCAGAGCCAACGCGCCATATCCAGTTGGCGCTCCGCGGGCGCGGCCTTCCAGTCCGGGTGGCCACGCGCCATCTTCCACAGCAATTCCGGCGCGGTGCGTAAAAAGTAATGATTAATCCAGCCCAGTTCGGTGGCCGGCCGCGACGAAACTGCCGGGTCCTGCGCCGCACCGCCGGGCGAATAATGCAAGCCACCATCCGCGCCGCGAAACAGAAACGGCAACCCAAGCTGCGGCAGCGGATAATGCGCCTCCGCATGCCAGAAAAACCCGGGCCTGAAGATGCTCTTCACCCGCCCCTCCGGCACCCCCTCACGCCAGGTGAAACGTTCCAAGCTCGATGCATCACGCCACCGCTCGTCCGCGCCAGCGGCGAATATCTGCGTACACAGCGCGATTGCATCCACCGGCTGCGTCTCATGCCAGGCCAGGAAATCCGCAATGGACGCGAAACGGCGTGTATCGAAGCCGATGAATTCATCGATATCGATCAGCGCCACCCAGCGATAGGCAAGGATCTGCGGCAGCAGATTGAGCGCATGCGCGTGCATCTTGCGCTGCGGACCACAGAATTCGCCCAGTGTGCTCCGCACCAGCGTGATCTCGCCGGCGTCCGCCAGCGCCTCCAGCAGCCCATCCGACCCATCGGAATTATCGTTCGTGTAAATAAAGGCGTGCTCAAACCCGATGGCGCGGTGGTAGGCAAGCCATTCCAGGAAATAAACCCCCTCATTCCGCGCCGCCGCCAGCAGACAGGGGCCGCGGTCCGGCGCGATGCGCCGGCGCGCCAGCGCGGTCAGCACCTGCCCCGTCTCCACCTGGCCGCGACCCTCCATCGGATCGCACGCGAATTCATCGCTCGCCGGCGAGCGCAACACGCCGCCCGCCGGCAGAGACCGCCGTTCCTGCCAGGCAACAAGCGCCGGCAACACGCGCGCGAACCATGGATCGTCCGGCAGCCGCTGTTGCAACAACGCCAGCGTATCGGGATCTTCCAGCAAGAGCCTGCCAAGTTCGAACAGCTCATCGCGCGGCAGCACCCGCAGCACCGGCGCGACAAACTCCGGCCGCAAATCGAATTCGCGCAATCGCCGCAGAATCGCCGCCGCGCCAAACGGCGGCGTAACGGCCTCGGTGATCTCCCGCGCGGCATGCCGGAACGCGTCCGAATATTTCTCGCCACCCGCCGGCAGGAGGGTAAACACATCGAGCGGACTCTCGCCCGAACGATCGAACAGCACGCTGCCCTCCGCCCCGTCGGCACCCTTCGGCGTCACGCCAAGATAG
>DATJOH010000477.1:0-2058 GCA_035507235.1 Acetobacteraceae bacterium | reverse complement strand
TGCACCGCGCGCCAAGCCTGATCGATCGCAACGCTGGTATAAGCGCCAGCGCCAGAGTCCGAATTAGCAATGGCGATACGCCCAAAGCGTTTGCGCCCGATTTCGTTGGGCGCCTGGCCAGGGGCCCAATCCGGATCGAACAGCGAGTTATATTCGTAGGCATAACCGTGCGGCCAGCGATTTGCCGTTATGGCGGTGATATCGGTGGCGGGATCGAAACCGCCGTTGCCGAGGGACCGCGCCATCTGGTCGCGTACATGGCGTTCGAACGTTTCGAAAGGCGTTTGCAGCAGCTCCGCGCGGCCGGCGCGATTTTGCGCGCGCTCGTCGAGGCCCGGCGCGCAGGGTGTGCGAACCATGAAAACCAGCACCGGATCGTCTTCGCTGGCGATGCTGTGATAGCCGCCAATGTTGGTGACTTCATTCAGCCGCATCGACACCCAGTAGCCGGCGGGCGCGTACATGCCATAGACGCCCAGTTTCTTGAAGGCGCGCCAGTTCTTGATGGCGACGCTGGTATAGACGAGCGGCGTCTTCACCAGGTAATGCAGCGCATCCTTCTGTGCCGCGGACATTTCCGGGCAGAGATAGGGAATCATCATATTGTAGCAGGCCAGCACGCACTGCTTCGCCCGCACGTGGTGCAGCGTGCCGAAGCGCGTATAGACGATATCCGCGCCGGTGGAATGCGCGGGATCGCCGATATTATGCACGCCGACCACGATGCTGGAGAGGCGAATGCGCACCTGGTTGCTCGGGCGGTCCAATTCGGCGTAGTCCGCGTGCGCGGTAACGACGTCGATGGCGGAATGGCCCGGTATGGCGCCCGGGATCATGGCGCGCACCAGCAGGCGGGCGATGGTGGCATTGCCGTCCGGGAAGTGAAATTTGTAGGAACCACCATCGGCATAGCCGCCGCCGGTGTAGCCCATGCGCGGTGCGCGGCCAGGTTTTAATTGCAGATCATCAAAGCCCGGATAGCCGAAGCCCCAGGCATCCAAGGCAGGCACGGCATCAATGCCGACGCCCCATTCGTCGTGGGTGAATTGTTGAAACACCGCCAAGGTGGCGGGATCGACGCGCAGGCCTTGCAGCAAATACTGGCCGTAGCTGATGCGGGAAAGATGGTCCTTCTTCGCAGCATCGTCACCCGGCAGGGCCGCGCCCTTGCCCGCGAACACACGGGCGACGTCCAGTTTCACGCGGTCGGAAAGCGGCGCGTCATGCAGCAATTCGGAGAACGGCTTCTTGTTGAGGCCGACGGCAAGGTAGTCGCGGCCGAATTTTTCGCGCTGGAAGAAGATCGCCTGGCCCATGCCGTGCGACTGATAAAAATCTTCATCGGTGCAGGTTTTTTCGAGCGTGGGTGGATCGATTCCCAGCGTGTGCAGCAATCCGTCCGCGACCTTGCTGTAAGGGTAGGGCGAATCGATTTCCAGCGTGCCGCCGTTCATCAGGCTGAGGCGGTTACCGAACATGTATTCGTTGCGCTTGGCGTGGCCGCCGAAATCGTCGTGGTTTTCCAGGATCAGGATGCGGGCGTTGGGGTTTTCGGCGCGGTGGAAATAGGCGGCGGCAAGGCCGCTGATGCCGCCGCCAACCACCACCAGATCGTAGGTTTCGCTGACACCTGGCGGCTTGCCGGCGGCGGCCCAGAAATCGCCGTCGCGCAGCATGTGGGCCATTTCGAACGAGCCGGGGTGGCTGCCGCGCAGGCCGTGCAGCGCGGGCGGGTAGTAGCTGGCACTATCCTGCGGCGCCGCTGTGGCGGGGCGGATGCCGGCGGCGAGTGCCGCGCCACCGATCAGCGTGCCGCCGAGGAAATCCCGACGGTGGATCGGGCAGCCCATGCCAAGGTCGCGATCGGAAATGCCGTTGGCCATGAGGGTGAAGTCCCGCGCAATTTTGTGTCACACTTAAGGTAGCAAGTCGCGTTCCGGGGCGGCAAGGCGGCGGGGGATGCAGGTGCGCGTGGTGAACGGTTGCGGCCGGCCGGCTGTTACGTTGAATGCGGTAGCGTTCGCGGAAGGATCTGCACCTGTCTCCTGACACGATCAT
>DATJOH010000476.1:0-6263 GCA_035507235.1 Acetobacteraceae bacterium | reverse complement strand
TCCAGGTCCCAGAGAGTCAATCTCTCTGGGACCTGGTATCACACGTCGGTGAAGTCGTCCGAGCCGCCGCCGAAGCCGCCGCCGTCGTCGAAACTCGATCCGTCGTCGCCGGACGAAGGATCGAAGGACGCGTCCTGCGTGCCGGCATCGTCGGTCTGCGGCAGACCGTCCTGGCCGGCGTTCATATTCGGATCGTTCGGGTCGCCATAGTTGTTGACCGTGACGTTCTCGACATTCTCGACCACGTCCGGCTGGCCGCCAAAACCGCCGAGACCTCCGAAACCGCCATAGCCGCCGTAGCCGCCACCGAACGGGTGGCGCCCGCCGAAGAGCGAGGCGATGCCGTCGGCGAGCAGCGTGCCGCCGGCCACGCCGGCCGCCATGCTGGCGACATTGCGCAGGAAGCCACCGCCACCGGACGGCGCCGCGCCCCATGGTCCCGCGGCCTGTTGCGGCTGCGGCTGGTACTGAGGCTGCGGCTGGGCCTGGTATTGCGGCTGGGGCTGCTGCGGCGCCTGCTGGCCGCCTTGCGGACCCCAGGGACCCGAGCGGCCCGCCGCGCCCAGGAAGCTCGACCCCTGGTCCTGGCCGCTGGCCTGGGCAAGCTGATGCTCGAGCTGGGTGATGTGGCTATTGGCGTGGTTGAGCGCCATTTCCTGGATCAGGACCGCCTGGGTGAGCCCGTAGGCGGCGTCGGGCAGCTTCGCGGCGCGGTCCTTGATATAGGCCGCGGCCTCGGCATCCGTTTCGCCGCCGGCAGTCTGCGCGAGACGGTCGAAAACGCTATCGATCAGCGCCTTTTCCTGGGGGGTCATGGCTTTCTCCCGTCCGGCTGCGCCGGCAAGCCAAATTGCACAAAGCCCGAAAGACTTATCCCCGGGCCGTGGCAAATCAAGGGCGGCCCCGTTAACTTTCGTTAGGGAAAAGAAGGTGAACCACCAACACGCCTGGTGGTTTTCTGACCGTCCTACGCCGTCCCGCCTTCCTTCTTCGCGCCGATGGCGGCCTGGGCGGCGGCGAGGCGCGCGATCGGCACGCGATAGGGCGAGCAGGAGACATAGTCGAGCCCGACCGTCTGGCAGAAGGCGATCGAGGCCGGGTCGCCGCCATGCTCGCCGCAGATGCCGAGCTTCAAATCCTTGCGCGTCTTGCGGCCGCGCTCGGCGGCGATCCGCACCAGCTCGCCCACGCCTTCGGCATCGATGGTGGCGAAGGGATCGTGCTCGATGATGCCCTGCTGGCGATAGGCGGCGAGGAACGGACCGGCATCGTCGCGGCTCATCCCCAGCGTGGTCTGGGTCAGGTCGTTGGTGCCGAAACTGAAGAAGGCCGCCGACTCGGCGATCTTGTCGGCCACCAGCGCCGCGCGCGGCAGCTCGATCATCGTCCCGACCAGATAGGGCACCTCGATCCCTGCCTCGTCGAACACGGCGCCCGCCGTGCGATCGACCAGCGTCTTCATGATGTCGAACTCCTTCTTGCTCGACACCAGCGGGATCATCACCTCGGGGATCACGCCGCCCCCTGCCTTGCCCGAGCCCGCCTTGCCCGACCCCGCCTTGCCCGACCCCGCCTTGCCCGAGACGAGGACTGCGGCCTCGAAGATGGCACGCACCTGCATCTCGTAGATCTCGGGATAGGATATGCCGAGCCGGCAGCCGCGATGGCCGAGCATCGGATTGGCCTCGTGCAGCTGGGCATTGCGCGCCTTGAGCACGGCGATGTCGGCGCCGGCGGCGCGCGCCACCTCGGCCATCTCCTCCTCGGTGTGCGGCAGGAACTCGTGCAGCGGCGGATCGAGCAGGCGCACGGTGACCGGCAGCCCCCGCATGATCTCGAAGATCTCCTCGAAATCCTTGCGCTGATAGGGGAGCAGCTTGGCCAAGGCCGCGCGGCGGCCCTTCTCGTCGGGCGCCAGGATCATCTCGCGCACCGCGACGATGCGGCTGGGCTCGAAGAACATATGCTCGGTGCGGCAAAGCCCGATCCCCTCGGCGCCGAAGTTACGCGCCGTTTCGGCGTCCAGCGGCGTCTCCGCGTTGCTGCGCACTTTCATGCGCCGCACTTGGTCCGCCCATTCCATCAGCGTCGCGAAATCACCGGAGAGGGTCGGTTCCACCGTCGCCACCGTGCCGACAAATACCTCGCCGGTTGCGCCATCTATGGTCACCGTTTCGCCACCGCGTATGGTGCGCCCGCCGGCGGAAAGCGTGCGGGCACCGTAATCGACATGAATGCCGCCGGCGCCGGCCACGCACGGCCGCCCCATGCCGCGCGCCACCACCGCCGCGTGACTGGTCATGCCGCCGCGCGTCGTCAGGATACCGCGCGCCGCGTGCATGCCATGAATATCCTCCGGACTCGTTTCGATCCGCACCAGGATCACCGCCTCGCCCTTGGCGGCCCGCATTTCCGCGTCGTCGGCGGAAAATACCACGGCACCTGAAGCCGCCCCGGGGCTCGCCGGCAGCCCCTTGCTCAGCAGCGTGCGCGGCGCCTTCGGATCCAGCATCGGATGCAGCAACTGATCCAGCGCCTGCGGATTGACCCGCATCACCGCTTCGTTGCGGGTAATCAAACCCTCCTGCGCCATATCCACGGCAACCCGCAGGCTGGCCGCGGCGGTGCGCTTGCCGTTCCGGGTCTGCAGCATATAAAGCTGATTCTGCTGCACCGTGAACTCGATATCCTGCATATCGTGGTAGTGGCGCTCCAGCGTTTCGCGCACGCGGCACAGCGCGGCATAGGCATCGGGCAGCGCCTCCTCCATCGAAACCTCGCCGTCCTTGGCGCGCGCTTTCGAAAGCGGCTGCGGCGTGCGTATGCCCGCCACCACATCCTCGCCCTGCGCATTCACCAGGAATTCGCCGTAAAACACGTTCTCGCCCGTGGAGGGATCGCGTGTGAAACACACGCCGGTCGCGCAATCGGCGCCCATATTGCCGAACACCATGGCCTGCACATTCACCGCCGTGCCCCATTCGGCCGGAATGTCGTGAAGCCTTCGATAGGTATTGGCGCGCGGATTCATCCAGCTACCGAAAACGGCACCAATCGCGGCCCATAACTGGTCCTGCGGCGATTGCGGAAACGGCTTCCCCGTCTCCTCCGCCACCATGGCCAGATATTCCTCCACCACGCGCTGCCAATCCGCCGCGGTCAGCGCCGTATCCTCCACCACCGCCTGGTCGAGCTTCACCGATTCGATAATCTCCTCGAACCGGTGATGATCCACGCCCAGCACCACACTGCCGAACATCTGAATGAAGCGGCGGAAACTATCCCAGGCGAACCGTGCATCCCCGGAACTCTTAGCGAGGCCCGCCACTGTCTCCGTATTCAAGCCAAGATTAAGCACCGTATCCATCATGCCAGGCATGGACACCCGCGCACCAGATCGTACAGAAACCAGCAACGGATTTTCGGCGTCGCCGAACCGCCGTCCCACCGCCGCCTCCACACGCGCCAGCGCCTCCTGCACCTGCGCGCTTAACCCTTCCGGGTACTGTTTATTGTTCTTGTAAAACGCCGTGCACACCTCGGTGGTTACGGTAAATCCCGGCGGCACCGGCAACCCGATCGATGCCATTTCCGCAAGGTTCGCCCCCTTGCCGCCGAGCAGGTTGCGCATGTCGGCGCGGCCCTCGTTATGTCCCGCGCCGAAACTGTAAACCCACTGCGTCATGCGTGAACCTCCGTTAAGAAAGGCCAGGGGCTCTGCCCCTGGACCCCGCTGGGGCCTTAGGCCCCAGACCCCGATTCTATTTGGCTGAAGTCGGCAACTTCGTTCATTGCCGCACGTACACCCGCCAGTAAACGCAGCCGGTTCAGGCGCAACCCAACCTCGTCCGCGTTTACCGTCACCTTATCGAAAAATGCATCCAACGGCATCCGCAATCCCGCGAGCGCGCGCATCGCATCCTCAAACCGCTCAGCCAGCAAAAGCGACCTGGAGACCGTGCTTTCGGCTAGCGCTGCATGCAGCGCAATTTCCTCCGGCGCCTGCAGGCCCTGAACGTCCACCGCGCCGCCGTGCGGTCCATCCTTGCGATCCTCAATGCGCAAAATATTGGTCGCGCGCTTATAGGCGGCAAGCAAATTCGTTCCATTCTCCGTGCCGAGCAAACCCGCCACCGCATTGCTGCGCGCCAGCAGCCGCGTCAGATCATCATCCGCGCCGGCCGCGAACACCGCCGCCAGGACATCGTGCCTTGCCCCCTCCCCGCGCAACTGCACGCGCAGCCTGTCGGCAATGAATGCCAGCACATCCGCCGCCACCGCTGCGGCCCTATCATCCGCAAAAGGCGCCGCGGCCGCCCGCAGAACGTCGCGCAGGCCGATTCGCAAGCCATTCTCCCGCACGATGCGAATAACGCCGAGCGCCGCCCGCCGCAGCGCAAACGGATCGCCCGAGCCGGTAGGCCGTTCCCCGGCCGCAAAAAATCCCGCCAACTGATCGATCTTGTCCGCCAACGCAACGGCCACACTCACCGGTGCTGTCGGCACGCCATCACCAGGCCCACGCGGCGCGTAATGATCGCGCACCGCCTCTGCCACCGCATCCGCCTCGCCGTCATGGCGCGCGTAATATCCGCCCATGACGCCCTGCAATTCAGGGAATTCGCCAACCATGCCGGTGGTCAGATCGGCTTTCGCCAGCAACGCGGCGCGCGCCGCCAACTCCCCATCGGCATCAACGAATGGCGCCAACCGAGCGGCCAATTGCTCCAGCCGCCGTGCCCGCGCGCCCTGCGTGCCCAGCAGGGCGTGAAACACCACGCCATCCAGCGCCGCCACCCGATCGGCCAGCTTCGTGCGCCGGTCCAGGTCCCAGAAATGCCGCGCATCGGCGAACCGCGCCCGCAGCACCCGCTCGTTGCCGGCAACAATCGCCGCCCCGCCATCCGGTGCCGTCACATTCGCCACGAACACGAAATAAGGCGCCGCCTTGCCGTCGCGTCCGCACGTGGCGAAATAACGCTGGTTCACGCGCATCGAAACCTGCATCACTTCCGGCGGCAGATCCATGAATGCGTCATCGATCCGCCCACGCAACACCACCGGCCATTCCACGAGCCCCGCCACCTCGCTCGTAAGCCCAGCATCCTCGACAATTTCCACATCCGCCGCCGCCGCGCAGGCGCCGATCTGCCGCACGATCGATGCCGCGCGCTCCGCTGCATCCGCGATCACATAGCGATCCCGCAACGCATCCTGCCATTGCGCCGCCCCGCTTACGGTGAACGCATCTGGCGCGAGAAACCGGTGGCCCTCGCTCGCATCGCCGGCCGTCAGACCATGCCCGTCATCCTCCGCAGTACCCATGGCAACCGGCACCACCGCCCCATCGAACAGGCAGCAAATGCGCCGCAGCGGCCGTACCCAGGTAAGGCCCGACGTGCCGCCCCAGCGCATCGATTTCGGCCAGGGAAACCGTCGCACCAGCGCCGGCAGCGAAGCCGCGATCAGGGCCGCCGCGCCCTGCGACGAACCGGGCTTTTCCAGCACCCAGAAATCGCCTTCCTGCCGCAACAGGTCGCGTGTGGCACCATGCTTGCGCAGAAACCCGGCCAGCGCCTGTTCCGGCGCCGTCACACGCGGTCCACGCTCCACGCTGCCAACGCTCACCGCCTCGGCATTCAGTTCGGCGGCATAGGCAATGCGCCGCGGCCCGAAAAATGTCCGCGCCGCACGCGGCGAAAGCGGCGCCAGCGCCTCGCCGATCAGCCGGGAAAGCTCCTCGGCCGCCCGCGCCTGCATGCGCGCGGGAATTTCCTCGGAAAAGAATTCGCAGAAAAATTCCGGCATAGATCAGGAGTCCTTCGCGACCGGCTCGACGTCTGTCCGCGACAAGCCCTCGCTGACGAACAGCATTTTATCGCCGGTCCGCTTCGCCAGCGCGTAAGCGTAACATTCGCCGGCCTCCAGCCGCGCTGAATGCTTGTGCCGCCCGAAATGCCGCCACGCCGTGCGCGCCGCTTCCGCCTGCGCCGCGTCCACTGGCACAAGCTCTATGCCGGCGACGCGGAAAAACTCATCGAAACGAAGGCTCGCCAGCCGCCCGCCCCGCTCTTCGATTAGCATCGCCACCTCCAGCCAGTTGGCAACGCTCATGCGCGGCCGGTCCGCTTCGGTCAAAGCCGCCAGCAGTACCGGCGCCGCCGCCTCGTCCAGCAGCATGGCAAGCAGGGCCGAACTATCCAGGATCACCGCTTAAAGCCCCCTTGCCGAGGCGGGCGCCGCGCGCAGGAAGCCGCGGATTT
>DATJOH010000475.1:0-4746 GCA_035507235.1 Acetobacteraceae bacterium | reverse complement strand
GCAGCATCGTGAGCATCACCACCTCGCTCGCCGAGCACCCGATCGCCGGCGTCACCGCGTCCGTGCCGATGATCACCAAGGGCGGCATTGAATCGATATCGAAGAGCCTTGCCATGGAATATGCGAAGGACTTCATACGGGTGAACACGGTGGCGCCCGGCCCTGTCGATACGCCATTGCACACGAACAGCCCGCATGATTTCCTGAAGACGCTGACGCCCATGGGCATCATTTCCGACGTCAAGGAAATCGTAGATGCGGTACTGTTCCTGACGGAGGCTCCGCACATCACGGGCGAGACGCTGCATGTGGATGGCGGCGCGCATTTGGGCAGATGGTAGTGAGCGGCGCTGCCGCGCGGCCGGGCGCGGAGCAGATGCTCCGCGAACGCGCGATCAAACTATCCGAGCCACCGACGCCGCTTGGCGCCTATGTGGAGACGATCGAGAGCGGCAAATTGCTGTTCCTGAGCGGGGTGCTGCCGGTCGTCGGCGGCAAGGCGGCGTTCACCGGACAGTTGGGTGCCGAGCTGACGGTGGAGCAGGGGCGGCAAGCCGCCCGCGTCGCCGCGCTCAACGCACTCGCTCTCGTCAGGGAGCATCTGGGTTCGCTGGACAGGGTGGGCCGCATGATCCGGCTCGGCGTGTCGATCGCGACCGTGCCGCGGTACGCCGAACATGCGAAAGTGGCGGATGGCGCCTCCGAACTGTTCGCCGACATTTTTGGCGACGCGGGCCTGCCGGTGCGCGTTGTTCTCGGTGTGGTCAGCCTGCCGCTCGATACGCCGATCGAACTGGACGTGCTGTTCGAGGTCGCGGAAAATCCGTAACCGGCCTGCTGGCAGGAGGCATGCGATGGGCTTCAACTCTTGGTTGATGCAACGACTCAACCTTGAAAAGCCGTTGATCGTGGCGCCGATGGCAGGGGGACCATCGTCACCGGAGCTGGTTGCGGCGGCGTCCGCGGCTGGTGCGCTCGGCTCGATGGGCGCGGCCTACTCGACACCGCAGGCGATTGTCGAATTCGCGGCGAAAGTGCGCGAGTACACAGATCGGCCGTTCGCGATCAACCTGTTCGCGCCGCACGCGCAGCCGACGGTCAGCGACGCGCATATCGCGCGGGCCATTGCGGCGACCAGGCCATACCGGGCAGAGTTGGGCCTTGCGCAGCCGACGCTATCGCCGCCCTACGAAGAAGATTTCATTCCGCAATTCGAGGCGGTGCTGCGCGTAAAGCCCGCCGTGCTCAGCTTCGTCTTCGGATTGCTGCCAGAGGTCTGCGTGGTAGCGGCGAAGCAACACGGGATTGCCGTGGTCGGCACCGCAACGCATCCGGCCGAGGCACGCGCGCTGGCCAAAGCCGGTGTCGATGCCATTGTTTTGCAAGGCATCGAGGCCGGCGGACATCGCGGCATGTTCAATGCAGGTGACGCGGATCCGGAATTACTTCTGGCGGATGTGCTGAAATCATGTGTTTCCGACATAGAATTGCCGCTCATCGCGGCCGGCGGTCTGATGACCCCAGGTGACGTGCAAGCGGCATTGGGCGGCGGTGCGCAGGCTGTGCAAATTGGGACTGCCTTTCTCGCCTGCCGGGAAGCCGGCACATCAGCACCCTATAAGGCGAAGTTGCTCGAAGCCGACACGCGCAACACCAGAACCACGCGCGTGTTTTCCGGGCGCCTCGCGCGCGGTATTGAAAATCGCTTCATGGCGGAAATGGAGGCGCGCCTTGAAGCGGTTCTACCCTTCCCAGCACAGAACAAATTCACCCGCGATTTGCGCACGGCATCGGCGGCGCACGGCTCATCCGATTTTCTGTCGCTCTGGGCTGGAACCGGTAACGGTGCGCTGTGGCAAGGTCCGGCGCGCGAGGTGATCGAGTTTCTGACCAAGGAAAGCAAAGTAAGTGTTCTTTTTTGAAAAAAAGAACCAAAAAACTTTTTTCTGTTGCGGGCAGCATGGATGCTATTTGGTTGCCCCGCCGCTGCCCGCCAAGAGCAAAAGTTTTTTGTTTTTTTTTCAAAAAAGAAATACTTCCTTCCTCTATCAACTCCGCGCCAACGGCAACCGCGTCGCCGCAATAGCGCGTTCAGCCTGCACGTCGCGGCGATAACGGAATAACTGCGCCGGGCGGCCGCCGGTATCCTGCGCCACCAGGCCGGTTTCCTCCACCAGATTCTGTTGATCGATCAGGCGGCGAAAATTCTGCTTGTGCAGCCGCCTGCCGGCCAGTGCCTCGACCGTCTGCTGCAATTGCAGTAACGTGAAACTTTCCGGCATAAGCTCGAAAAATACCGGACGGTATTTGATCTTCGCGCGTAGCCGGGCAATGCCGGTGGCAAGGATGCGGCGGTGGTCCAGGATCATCGCGTCGCCGGGCAAGCCCGAATCCTTGATGCCCGGATGGCCGCGCAGCCATTCCGGCACCAGGCCGGCCTCATGCAACAGCTCGTACCGCTGCAGCGACAGATCCTCATTCCACGGCTTGCCGTCGGTGCCAAAAGTGATGGCGATACGCTGCCGGGCGGAATCCGTCGTTGCCCAGCCCGCAAGCGCCGGCAATATCGCATCGGCCAGGCAGGGCGGTGTGCCAATACGGTGGTCTTCCCACGGGAAATATCGATACCAGCTTTGCCAACTGGCACCGGTGCCCAACACCCGCGCCTCACGGGCCAGCGCCAGGTAGCTGATGGAAATGACGCGTCCGCCCGCGGCCTCCGCGCGGTCGCTGTCGGCAAAGGTGTAGAGCTGCTCGACGTAACCCAACCGCTGGTGGGTCTGGCGCTCCACCCAGCTTCTGAGGCCGGCCTGCAAGGAACGCTGGCCGCTCTCGAAACTGCCGGACGGGAGGGCCGTGCCGCCGTCGATGGTCAGCACGCGTGGCTCGCCGCCGGTGACGGCAACGATGACGGCGATCAATTCGGCGGCAAGTTGGTCCTGCATGGCGTCCCGCGGCGGCGGCGCCTGCCTAGCACGACCGCGCCGAACGGGCGACGCGATGCGGTTGGACTGTAACATGAGGGCGTTTGACGCGTTTCCCCGGGCGCGCTCATCTGTGGACATCGCGGCCGCCGCGCCGCCCACAATGAAGGACCGGGGACCATGCGTTTGCGCACCGCGCTGCTGGCCAGCGCCGTATGCCTATTTTTTGCCCAGTTTGCCGCCGCCGCGGATGCGCCGAGCCTGAAGGTCGGCTCGCGCAATGTCGCGGTGATTGAGCCACCCGTTGCGCATCCGGCGGAAGCGCCCTGCGTGGTGCCGCTCTATCATGGCGCGCAATTCGGCGCGAATAATTACGATATTGCGTACAATCCGCCGGCAAACTGCCCCGGCCCTTACGCGACGATCGTGCTGAGCGTCGATATTTCATTGAACAAGGGCATACAGTACGACCGCACCGGCACGATATGGCTCGGCGGCGTGCCATTATGGTTCGGCACCACGGCGGAGCCGGATCCGAAACTTGGGCCATCCTGGCATTTTGAGCGCGACGTGACGGATTACACGTCGCTGTTGAATTCGGCGCAGACTGGCTACGTGCTGATCGCGAATTACACGAACAGCCAGGATACCAGCATCATTACCAGCAGCGGCAAGCTGCTGTTCTATCCGGCCACGGCGAATTATCCCGCGCCGACCGTGCCCGATATGATCGTGCCGCTCGCGGCGCCGGGCGGCGGGACGATCGGACTGAATACCGGCAAGGATAAGGCGGTGATCGACCAGTCCTTGCCTACCAATATCCGGCGCGCCGCCCTGGATGTGTATCTGCAAGGCCAGTCGAACGACGAATTCTGGTACACTTGCGTGCCGAACAAGCTGGCGAGCGAACTGGAAAGTTGCGGTGGCGGCAGCTTCCGCGAAGGCGAAATCTCGGTGGACGGCATGCCGGCCGGCGTGGCACCGGTGTTTCCCTGGATTTTTACCGGCGGTATTGATCCCTATCTCTGGGCACCGATCCCGGGCGTACAGACGCTGGATTTCAAGCCGTTCCGGGTGGAGCTATCGCCGTTCGCCGGGGTGCTTTCCGACGCCCTCACCAAGCACAAGATCACACTGCAGGTGCATGGCGCGAACAGCTACTTCTCGGTGGCCGGCGCGCTGATGCTGTATCTGGATAGTGGCGTGACCCAGGTAAGCGGCAGCGTGACGCAGAATACGCTGACCGCCAAGCCGATGCCGGTGATTACCAAGTCGCTCAAGACCGACAATGGCGATATAACGGGCGATCTGGATACCACGGCGCAGCGTAATTTCACCATTGCCGGCACGGTTGTCGATTCCGCCGGCACCGAGCAGGTGGCGGTGACGCAGCTTGGCGATTTCGCCAACGATCAGACGTTCGACATAACCGACAGCGTCTATAAGCAGCTTATCAGCCAGACCACGGATACCGCGGTGCAAACCACGGTGACGGGCTCGTCTGGAACGAACACCTATGCGCGTACCTACCATTATCCATTGACCGTGGATATCGTGGAAAAGTTCCTGACGGATGGTAACCTTTCCTTGCTCAGCACGATCGGCCAGTCCTACCAGACAAATGGGGTGACCATCGTCGGCGGGGTCGAGAATACGAACTCGCTACAGGATAGCATCAATAGCCAGGATAAGCTCATATTGAATTCGTCGTTCCAGATCGTGGGCCATGGCGGCATGCAAAGCACGGCGAATTACGCAACCAGCAGCAGCACGGTGCCGTGCTTTGGACGCACGCTGACGGCGGCCAAAAATGTTCTGACAT
>DATJOH010000474.1:0-6467 GCA_035507235.1 Acetobacteraceae bacterium | reverse complement strand
ATCGGCGCTTTGATCTCAAGGCGATGATCCCGCGCCTGACCTGGGCCAGCGTCCGAACCCCGCCAATGCCATACCGACTGCTAAAACTGGCTGAGGTTTATACCTAACCAAGAAAGACTTTGACTCCTGGCGGTCGGCAACCGGACGGCTAAGGTGGCATCGTTAGAATTCCACCTCCACCTCGAGCTCGGAAACCTCATCCGGCTCTTCCTTCGCCGCCGCGATCCATGCCTTCATATCCGGCAGCGTCATGATCGCCGTCTTGTAGCTCTCGCACACATCATCCAGTTCCACGTCGTAGGTCGTGAAGCGCGTGCACACCGGCGCATACAAAGCGTCCGCCACCGACAGGCGCGATCCGAACAAATAGGGTCCGCCCCACTCGGCAATGCACTCGCGCCAGATTTCCGTCACCCGGTCGATGTCCGCCCGCACCCCGGACCAAATCGGGAAATTCGGCCGGAAGGCCCGTAAATTCACCGGCAAGCTGGCGCGCAGCGCCGTGAAGCCGGCATGCATTTCGCCACTGATGGACCGGCAGCGGGCGCGCGCTGCCCGATCCTTGGGCATCATCTGCGTGTCCGGGAAACGTTCGTGCAGATATTCGGCAATCGCCAGCACATCCCAGATCACCAGCCCTTCATGCTCCAGCCAGGGGATGCGGATGGTCGCGGTCTGCAGCAGCAATTCAGCCCGCGCCACCGCGTCCGTGCTCTCCACCCGGCGCACGCGGCAATGAAGGCCGGCAAGCCTGGTCAGCAGCCAGCCGCGCAGGCACCAGCTGGAGTAGTTGCGGCTGCTAATGACCAGCATGCCGTCATCCGGAGCGCCCTTCGCTGTTTCGGCCCCATTCGCTGCTTCGACCATTGTGGTACCGTGCTGTCTCGGCCCAACGTAGCAACCTTGATGCCGCGCGCCTATCGGCACAGGATTCGCATCCCTTCCGATTAGGATAACCCCGCGCGGTGCTTTTGTATCAGCTTTACCAGAGTCAGGCGGACCTGCTCTCCCCGTTCCGCCGCGCCGCCGCGGCGTGGCTCGATATCTTCGGCACCCATCCGGGCATCGGCCGCGTGCCGCCGGCGCGCCTGACCGCCGCCGCCGCCGAGCTGTTCGCCACCTCCACCGTGACCCACCAGCGCCCCGATTTCGGCATCGAGTCCGTCCTGGTCGGCAACGATCTGGTGCCTGTCCGCGAGGTGCCGGAGCTTGTCACCCCCTTCGGCACCCTGCTGCATTTCGAGAAGGAAGGCATGAAGCCGCAGCCGAAAGTGCTGCTCGTCGCGCCGATGAGCGGCCATTTCGCGACCCTGCTGCGCGCCACCGTCATCACCATGCTGCCCGATTGCGACATCTACATTACGGACTGGCACAATGCCCGCGACGTGCCGCTCGCCGCCGGCCGTTTCGGCTTTGACGAATATGTCGAACATCTCATGCAGTTCCTGCGTCATCTCGGCCCGCCGACGCATCTTCTGGCCGTCTGCCAGCCCGCGGTGCCGGCGCTGGTGGCAACTTCACTCATGTCCGCCCGCAAAGACGTGGCGACGCCGCATACCCTCACCCTGATGGCCGGCCCGATCGATACGCGCGTGAGCCCCACCCGCGTGAATATCATTGCCCAGCAACGCAGCCTTGCCGAATACGAACACACGGTAATCACCACCGTGCCGTGGCGCTTCAAGGGCGGCGGCCGGCGCGTCTATCCCGGCTTCATGCAGTTGCTGAGCTTCATGTCCATGAATGCCGACCGCCACATCAACGCCCACCTGGCGCAATTGCGCCGCCTGTTCGCCGGCGACATGGAAGGCGCCGCCGCGCATCGCAAATTCTACGACGAATATTTCGCGGTCGCCGACCTGCCGGCGGAATTCTACCTCGAAACGGTCTCCCGCGTGTTCCAGGAACACGTGCTGCCGCGCGGCGAAATGACCTGGCGCGGCGAAAAAGTGGATTGCGCCGCCATCAGCCGCACCAGCCTGCTTGTCGTGGAGGGCGAACGCGACGACATCTGCGGCGTCGGCCAGACCATGGCCGCCCTCGAGCTATGCACGCGCATACCTACGGTGCGCAAATCCTACCATCTGCAAACCGGCGCCGGCCATTACGGCGTATTTTCCGGCCGCGCCTGGTCGGGGCAGATTTATCCGAAGGTCCGCGCCATGATTGGCGCGGCTTGACAGGCGGGGCGAACGGGAGAACAGGCAAGGAAGGACTTCTTTTCTGAAGAAAAGAAGCAAAAGACTTTTGTCAGTTGCGTCCAACAGCCCGTCCAAATCGACGGATTCGGATGCCAGCCGCAACGGATAAAAGTTTTTTGGTTCTTTTTTTCAAAAAAGAGCTGCTTTCCTTCCTTTTTTCAAATGATTGTCTTGCCGTGACGGTTACGTAAATAAAACCAAAAATATTTATCTGTTACGGGCGGCATCAATCAGACCCTTGCCTGGCGGCGGAATTCCGCATCAAAATGCCGCCTGCCCCGCCGGAGCGTGATATTCCCCATGCTGACAGGCTCCTGCCATTGCGGCGCCGTTCATTGGACAATTGAGGGCGATCCGGGCCCCGCCACCGCCTGCAACTGCACGCTCTGTCGTCGCTACGGCGCGCTCTGGGCGTATGACTACGAAAACGAGCGCATCGGCATATCAGGGCCCATCACCTCGTATAGGCGCACGGACGATACCGAGCAGACGCTCGAGATTCTCTTCTGTCCCACCTGCGGCTGCGTGCTGTGCTGGCGGGGCCTGCTACTGGAGCCGGACGGACGGCGCCGCATGGCCGTCAATCTGCGTCTCGCGCCGCCGGCGGACGTCGCCGATCTGCCAATCGACCATTTCGATGGCCTCGAGACCTTTACCGACCTGCCGCGCGACGGTCGCTGCGTGCGCGACCTTTGGTTTTGAAAGCATGCACATGACAGCGCCAACCCGAGCCCGCGCCATCAGCCCGAAAGGCTAGCCGTATGCACCATTCCCGCCTCTGCGCGGTTCTGATCGATTGCAAAACCCCGGATGTGGACGCCGCGGCTGACTTCTGGGCCAACGCGCTGGGTCGCGCGGTAGATTTAAACCACCCCGGCAGCCGCGACAATTATCGCATGCTGGCGACGCCGCCCGACGAGCCGATTGTGCAAATCCAACGCGTGGGGCACGAGAGTCGCGTCCATATTGATATCGAGACAGATGATATCCAAGCCGAAGTCGCCCGCCTCGAGAAGCTTGGCGCCAGGGTTGCCGACCGCCTGGAGCGGTGGGTGGTCATGCAGGCGCCAACCGGCCAGTTCTTTTGCGTGGTGCGCGTGCAGCGGCCCGGCTTCCCCAAAAACGCCACCCGATGGGATTGAAACGAGCGCTGACTGGCCCACCGGTTGTCGCTGCCGCCAATGGCCGGTATAGGTTAAATCCTTCCTACCGCTGTCTCGGCACGGCTACTTGTCTGGGAAGTATTGAACCATGCATGTTTCCCTCCGCCAAAGCGCTCGTGATCCTCTTCAAGCGCGCATTCGGCCCATGAGGGCCGATGCAGCCAAGGCTGCGCGCGCATGACCCGGAGCGGCGGAGCCACCGGCGAGAGTGGTATTCGGGAGGCGCTCGATCGCCACTGGGCGGCCTCCGACGCAAATGACTTCGAGGCAGAGCACGACCTGTACCGGGACGACGCCGTGCTCGAATACCCGCAATCGGGCGAGCGCATCAGGGGCCGGCACAACATCCAGGCGTCCCGAACCGTACAGCCGAACCGCAAACGCTTCACGATACGCCGCATCGTCGGCACGGGCGATTTCTGGGTCACGGAATTCATCCTCACCTATGACGGCCGGCCGTCCTACACCGTGAGCATCATGGAATTCCTGGACGGCAAGGTGGCCCGCGAGACCCAATATTTTGCCGACCCATTCGAGCCGGGGCCTTCGCGCGCCCATCTGGTCGAGCGCATGGGATGAACACGGCGCGTCCGTAATGCGGCCGCGTGTGGTGAGGCGGGCGGAGATGCCTGCCGATACCGAGGAACTCGCGCGTTTCCTGATTGGCAAAATGCTCGTACGGACGCTCCCCGAGGGCGTGGCAACCGGCCGCATCGTCGAAACCGAGGCCTATCCCGTCGGCGACCCCGCGGGCCACGCTTATCGCGGGCTCACCCCGCGCAACCAGGCGCTATATCTCGAGCGCGGGCACGCCTATGTTTATCTCGCTTACGGCATTTCATTCATGCTGAACGTTTCGAGCGAAACGGCTGGTGTTGGCGCCGGCGTCCTGATCAGGGCAATCGAGCCAAGCGCCGGCACCGCCATCATGAAGCGAAACCGCGGTATCGCGCAGGAGCGGGATCTCGCCCGCGGCCCGGGACGGCTATGCGTCGCGCTGCAGATCGATCGCCGGCTGGACGGCCTGGATCTCTGTCAGGTTGGCCCGCTATGGCTCGGATCGGACGGTCAGCCATCTTCTGACGTCGGCCAGAGCATACGGATCGGCATTACGCGTGCCGCCGACAGCAAACTGCGCTTTTTCACAAGAAGCAATCGTTTCGTCAGCGGCCCCAGGGCGCTCAACAATTAAAAAAAATTATATGAGGCCGTGAACGGCTTCGCCCGGGCGCCTCGGCCTGGGCTATGGCCAGCCATGGTTCCACCGAAACGTTTCCGGCGGCATTGCCAGCGCGCGCCTGGTCGTCAACCAACGCGGGACTCACCCGGGCGCCCGTATTGCAAGCAACCCGGGACGCTGCTGTAAGACTGCCCTGCACTGGGGCGTCCTGACCTGCAGAACGGGAGCGACACGGACATGTCCGGAAACACGACCACCACCGACAAGCCACTACCGACGCCGGTGAAGAATGCGTATTTTACCTACACCGGTAGCCACCGCGATCCGCAGCAAATCTGGAATGTGGACGGGATTACGATTCAGGTGCAAGGCACCACACCGTCGGAATGCCATGCCACCGCGAAGGCGACCTTCTTCGCCAAGAAACATTTGCTGACCTTTACCGGCGGCAAGCAGAAAAGCGCGGGCGACAAAGGCGCCAAAATCCTCGCCCACCGCACCACCGGCGATAAGCCCGCCAAATACGGTAACACGGTGCTACGCGGCGACGACGCGGCAAGCAGTTGCGTGGTCTGCGACGATATGACGCCCGAAGCGTTGAAGAAAGCCTTTGCCGACGCCTTGAAGGGCGTTACCGGCAAGAAGAAGATTGCCACTGTAACCTTCGCCACCGATTGCGTCGTCACCTACGGCAATGCCGGCGAAACCTCCCGATCCAATACGTTCCAGGTTCAGTTCTGGGTCAATTCGACCAAGACCAACTACGTTCTGATTCACTATCACACGCACTGATATGCGGGCGCGGGCTGGGGCGCCATCCCCAGCCCTTACCTCTTTCCGTCGCCCAACATTCCTTGATCAAATCAAGCACCCAGATACCCCGCCCTATCGAGATCTGAAATCAACCCCGGCCCCGTCGGATGCCACCCCAGCTTTGCCCGCGTCAGCGCGCTGGAAGCCGGAATGTCCGTGCTCATAAAAACCCCCAGCCAGCCGAAATGTTCGCCCGCCTCCTCGGCGGATTTGGCAACCACCGGCAGTTTCAGCCCCCGCCCGAGCGACGCCGCAATATCCCGCAGCGCAACACCTTCTTCCGCCACCGCATTGTACCGCGCGCCCGCTACCCCTTTTTCCAGCGCCAGGCGATAAAGGCGCGCTACATCCAGCACATGCGCCGCCGGCCACCGATTTTGCCCGTCGCCGACATACGCCGAAACCCCCTTCTCCCGCGCTATTGCAATCAGCGGCGAAATAAGGCCCTGCTTCACGGGATCGTGCACCTGCGGCAACCGCACCACCGAAACATTTGCCCCGTTCACCCACGCCGCTTCCGCCGCGTGTTCGGACGCCACCCGCGGTATTGGCGAATTCGGTGCATCGTCCTCCGTCGTCGCTCGCCCCTCCACCCGCGCCGCCGCCGTCCCGGACGTTACGATCAACGGCCGCTGCGACCCCGCCAGCGCCCCGCCCAGCGCCTCGATCGCGCGGCGATCCATGTCGCACGTCTCCGCCCATTTCGAAAAATCATGGTCGAACGCCAGGTGAATCACCCCCTCCGAAGCGGCCGCGCCGCGCGCCAGGCTCTCCGGATCCTCCAGCGACCCGCGATGAGCATCGGCGCCGGCTCTGTTCAACGCTGCCGCGCCTGCGTCCGAGCGCGTCAGGCCAAGCACCGCATGGCCCGCCCCGATCAATTCCCGCACCACATGCGTTCCGATGAATCCAGTGGCGCCGGTGACAAATACTCGCATGAACCTACTCTCCCGCGTGAACCGCCCCATCTATCGTGACGCCTCCTATCCCGTTAAAGTAGTGAAGTTATCATGGTATAATGGCTAACAGGATGAGCAGCTCCGCCAGCAAGGAAAGCCGCCTCGGCGCCTATCTCAAGGACCGCCGCACGCGCCTCGACCCCACCGCCTT
>DATJOH010000473.1:0-9345 GCA_035507235.1 Acetobacteraceae bacterium | reverse complement strand
GTCGTCGCCTCGCGCGCATGCAGCCAGGTCGTATGCAGCCACGTATCGTAGGCGCGTCGGTTGGCGAGGCCGGTGAGCGGATCGCGTCGCGCCAGCTCATCCAGCGCCCGGTTCTCCACCGAAAGCGCGGCCGCCTGCCAGCGGTCCCGCGCGGCGAACACGTAATTGTCGCGTTGCTCCGCGTGAATGCGCCAGTTCGCCAGCAGCATGTAGCCGGCGCATCCAAGGAAAATCAGGTCGATGCCATTGCGGAAGGGCATGGCGATATCCGCCGCGTTGTGCACGGCGACCGCAAACAATACAAAACTGGCAACCGCCACGAGCACCGCCGCCGCAAATCGCAATTGCAGGGTCACCGTCGCAAACAACGTCACCAGTATCATGCCGGTGAGATAAAGCTCGGTAAGTTGCTGCTGCGGGTGCGCCGCGTCGCCCCACACGAATAGGATCGTCAGCACGCAAGGCGTGACCAGGCTCGGCACCACCAGCAACGTTTCGCGCAGCCAGGGCGCCGGGTTTAGCAGCACCAGGAGTGACGTCACGAAAACCACCGGCAGCGCCAGGCCGAGATAAAGCGCCTGCACTTGCACCAGCAATCCGGGCGTCGCGGCGGCGAGCGTCGGATAAAAGGCGGCCGCAAAAAGCCCGCCTATCAGCCCCGTTGTGCCAGCCGCGCGGCTGCGGGCCCGCCGCGTATCCGCCTCGAACGCCGCCCGCAGCGGCGCGGGCAAACGCCGCGCCCGCCAGGCTGACCGCTTGACCAGCCAAGCATCCGCCGTCGCCGCAAGCGACTCATGCAACCCCACGTCGGCCACCGCGCACCCCAATCAACCTGGCCACGCTCAGACCGTGACACACGCCGGAGCGGCGGATGCACGTCGTGAGATAAATCAACCTTAGCGTGTAAAAACGAGCAAGGGGTTAACCAAGCATCAGCACCCGAAATCGAGTATCGATCGGTTTCAGATACTCTACTTCGTGACAAATTAGGAGGATTTTTAGAGGGTCGGGGCGGATCGACCCCTACGATCAATCCGCCCTGGCGCGCGCGATATCCGCGGCCGTCACACTGCTTTGGCGGCCCGCGACATCGCGCGTCACGTAATCCGCCACCGCCGCCAGCTCCGCATCCGTAAACGCGCCGGTAAACGCATGCATGAACACGTGCCGGTCGGGCGCCGTCAGTTCCGACCCGTGCGCCAGCACCTGCAGCATGTTGGTGCCGTTCGGGTCGCCGGCGGAGCGGTCGCCGGCCAGCGCCGCCCAGGTCGATTGCCGCCCCTGGCCGTTCGGCAAATGGCAGCCCTCGCAGGCCGCCGCGAACACATGCTCACCCAGCGGATTGCGGTTCGCCACCGCCGGCGGCGGCGATGCCACTACCTGCGGCCCACCGGTCTGCGCCGGTATGTCGCGCAGATACGTCACGATCGCGGCGATATCCTCCGGCGTCATGTAACGCAGGCTGTCGCTCACCGCCTCCGCCATCGGGCCGCTGGCCGGCCCATGGCCGGGTGCATGGCCGGTCGACAGATATTGTTTCAGTGCGTCATCGGTCCAACCACCTATGCCGAACACCTTGTCGCTCGTGATATTATAGGCAACCCAGCCCGCCTGTTTCGCCCCCGAATAGGCGCGCCCGCTGGCCAACCCCTGCATCCAGTTGCGCGGCGTATGGCACTGGCCGCAATGCCCCAGCGCCTGCACCAGATACGCGCCACGGTTCCATGCCGCCGATCGCGCGCCATCTGGCTGAAACCGATGCGCCGGGTTGTTCGCCTGATTCCAGAACCACAACGTCCAGCGCTGGTTGAACGGAAATCCCAGCTTGTTCGCCGGCGCCCTGGCACTCACCGGCTTCAAACTGAACAGATAGGATTTGATGGCCAGCGCATCCGCCCGCGACATCAGCGTGTACGAATTATATGGCATGACAGGATAGAGATATTTGCCGCCATGCCCGACGCCACGCTGCAGCGCGCTGACAAACTCGTCGTCCGTATAGTCGCCTATGCCGGTCACCGGGTCCGGCGTTATGTTCGGCGAGTAGATCGTTCCGAACGGCAATTTGAACGCCCGCCCGCCGGCGAACGCCGTGCCCCCCGGCATGGTATGGCAAGCCTCGCAGTCAGCGGCGCGTGTCAGATATTCGCCCTGCGACATCGCCGCCCGCGCGGGCACCGCGCCCAGCAGCGCACATGCAAATGCGGTGAACCACAAGAAAGAAAGGAAGGATTCTTCTTTTTCTGAAGAAAAAGAAGCAAAAAGACTTTTATCTGATTCGGTTGCGGGTCCTGACGGTGCTACCGCACGGATCCAATTGAACAAAAGTTTTTTGCTTCTTTTTTTCAAAAAAGAAGTTCTTTCCTTCCTGCTGTGCATCATGACCGCCCCACCTGCGCCATCTGGCTCGCAAACGGTATGCGCCGCAGCCGTTTCCCGGTCGCCGCGAAAATCGCATTCGCCAGCGCCGGCGCCGCGGAGGCTGTGCCGGCCTCGCCGACGCCGCCGATCGGCGCGGTGGGATTGCTCACGATATGCACCTGCACGTCGGGCGCCTCGTTCATGCGCAGCACCCGGTAATCGTGGAAATTGCTTTGCACCACGCGGCCTTTGTCGTGGTCGATTTCGTTGAACATCGCCATCGACAGGCCGAAGATCAGCCCGCCCTGCGCCTGTGCGGCCAGCGTATCCGGATTGACCACCGGCCCCACATCCAGCGCCACATGCGCTTCGTGCAGCGCGATCTCGCCGCGGTCCGATACCGAAACCTTCAGCACGGTCGAGAGGTAGGAGTTGAACGCGAACTGCACCATCACGCCGCGCCCGGTGCCTTTCGGCAACGGCGACCCCCAGCCGGATTTCTCGGCCGCCAGATTGAGCACGGCGAGCGCGCGCGGATTATGCCCCAGCATGCGCCGGCGAAATTCCACCGGATCCATGCCGGCCTCGGCCGCCAGTTCGTCGATGAAGCCTTCCACCACGAAAAGATTATGCGTCGGCCCCACACCGCGCCACCAGGCGGTAATCACCCCCGGCGTTTCGTGGAGTACCACCTGGTTGATCTGCGCCGGAAAATCATAAGGCGTTTCCGCGGCACCTTCCACCGTGTCCGGATCCAGCTTGCCGCCCTGCACCATGCCGCCGGGCGCCCAGCGCGCCATCACCGAACTGCATGTCGTGCGGTGCGTCCACCCCACCACCTTGTTGTCGGCATCCAGCCCTGCCGAGACGCGGTCGTAATAGTATGGCCGCACGAAATCCTGCGCGATATCCTCCTCGCGCGACCAGATTATTTTCACCGGATAGCCGAGATTTTTCGCAATCCGCCCCGCCTGTTCGACGCTGTCCACGTCGAGCCTTCGTCCGAACGCGCCGCCCATATACTGGTTATGCACGGTCACTTGTTCCGGCTTCAGCCCGGTCGCCGTGGCAATGGCATTCTGCGCCCGCGGCGGCACCTGCGTGCCCACCCACACATCGGCGCCGTCCGGCCGCACGTACACGGTCGTATTGATCGGCTCCATCGGCGCGTGGGCCAGAAACGGCAATTGATACACCGCCTCGCGCCGCTTCGCCGCATTGGCGATCGCCGCATGCGCGTCGCCGCGCGTCTTGGCGGTATATCCGTCCGCCTCGGACGCTTCCTTCAACGACGCCACAATCCCTTTCGACGTCAGATTGCCGTTCGGCCCGTCATCCCACGTCGCCGCCGCCGCCCGCAGGCCGGAAATCGCCGCCCAATAATGGTCGCCGACCACCGCGACGGCATCATCAAGCTTCACCACGTCGCGCACGCCCGGCACCGCCCGCGCCGCCGCCTCGTTAATGGCGCGCAGCTTGCCGCCACGCACCGGGCTCGCCGCAACCGTTGCGATCTTCATGCCCGGCACCTTCACATCCATGCCGAACTGCAGCGACCCATTCACCTTGCCCGGCGTATCCAGCCGTTTCTGCGGCGTGCCGATCAGGGTAAATTGGCTATATGCTTTCAGCTTCACGTCCTTCGGCACCGGAAGGCTGGACGCCGCCTCCGCGAGCTGGCCGTAGCTGGCGCTCCGCCCCCGCGCGCTTTCCCGCACCACGCCGCGCTGTGCCACGCATGTCGCCGGATCCACGCGCCAGCGCTGCGCCGCCGCCTCAATCAGCATCACCCGTGTCGTTGCGCCGGCAATGCGCAGCGGCTCCCAGCCGGCGAGCGTGGAAGTGCTGCCGCCGGTCGCCTGCTCGCCAAGATTGGGGTCGGTATAAAGCGCGTTATTCGGCGGCGCGAAATCGGTGGTGATCTGGTCGAGCCCAACCTCCAGCTCTTCGGCGATCAGCATGCTGGCGCTCGTCGTCACCCCCTGCCCCACTTCCGTGTGCGACATGATGAAAACGATGCGTTCGTCTGGAGAAATGCGGATGAAGGCATTCGGCGCGAAGGGCGCCCCGGCATTCGCCGCCTCCGCCATGCGCGTGCCGGGCAACCGCAGGCCGACGATCAGCCCGCCTCCGGCGGCAAGCCCGATTTTCAGGAAATTGCGGCGGGTCGGCGCTATCGGCGAAATGTGAGTCATATTCCGCCTCCTCACGCGGCCGCGGCGTGGATCGCTTCACGTATGCGCACATAGGTGCCGCAGCGGCAGAGATTGCCGGACATCGCGTCATCTATGTCCTTGTCAGTGGGGTTGGGCACCCGCTTCAGCAGCGCCGCCGCCGCCATGATCTGCCCGCTCTGACAGAAGCCGCATTGCACCACTTCCTTGTCCAGCCAGAGTTTTTGCACGCGCGCCCCTTCCGGCGTCTCGCCCACCGCCTCGATCGTGGTGATCTGCCGTCCTTGCGCGTCCGCAATCGTCAGCAGGCAGCTGCGCACCGGATCGCCATCCGCGTGCACCGTGCAGGCACCGCACTGCGCAATGCCGCAGCCGAATTTCGTGCCTGTCATACCCAGCACGTCCCGCAACACCCACAGCACCGGCATGTCCGGCGCCACATCCACCTGGTGGCTCTGGCCGTTTACAATGAGTTCGAACATGGCGGCTCCCCTTACGCGTCGTTCACGTTAGCGTCCGTCACGTGTTTTCCAAGGGGGCGAACAACCAGGCGACGCGCGGAGCCCCAATACAACCGTGCACCAATCCATCCAACGCCGGCGCCACCTACGGCTTTTCAACCCACGGTGTATCAGCAGCATAACTGCCAAAATAATCGGTGTGATTTGGCGCAGCCCGTATCAGCAAGTTTACGGGTGTCTTCTAACTCGTCCATAAATTTATTTGCGATCATCTGATAAAAGAGATTGACTTGACCTCACAACGCCGTGAACATTCGGGCACCAAGCGACACACAAAAAAGGGTGCTCCTATGCCGCAAATCATTATCGAGCGGGCCGAAGGCAGCCTCGCCGACCGCTTCCGCTCCTACAAAGTCATTATCGACGGCCAATACCGCGGCAATATCCGCCAGAAGGAAAAATGGTCCTTCGAGGTCGCCGCCGGCTCCCACACCGTCAGCTTCCGCATCGATTACTATTGCTCGCCCGCATTGAAAGTCGTGGTTGCCAACCGTACCCGCCTCCTTTGCAAATCAAGCCTCGCCCACGCTCTCGGGATGCTCGCCGTCTTCTCCCCCACCTCCTGGATTACCCTGCACGAAGAGGATGAGGCCGCCGCCGACGAAGCCCCCTACCCCGGCGACGTGAACTGGCAGCAACTGGCCAAAGAAACCGCAAGCCAGCCGGCCCCCGGCGCCAAATCAAAGAAAGTGCTGCCCGGCGCACTGCGCCTCTCCGACCATAAAATGGACGAGGCCACCCGCGCCCGCCGCACCCTGGAACTTGATCTGCGCGAGGCGGTCACCGCCGGCGCGCTCGAAATCCGCTACGAGCCGCAGGTCGATCTCGGCACCAAGCGCGTCGTCGCCTTCGAGGCGCTGCTGCGCTGGCGCCATCCGGTTTTGGGCAAGGTGCCGGCCGCCGACTTCGTGCCCATGGCGGAAAACCTCGGCCTGATCGGCGCTATCGGCAAGCAGGTGCTCGATGCCGCCTGCCACGAAGCGGCAAGCTGGCCAGAGGATGTCAGCGTCGCGGTCAACGTCTCGCCTGGCCAGATAAAGGACGGCGCCCTCGGCGCCATCGTTGCCGCCGCCCTGCAAAGCTCCGGTATCGCGCCGCACCGCCTGATCCTGGAAGTCGCCGAATTCATCGGCATGAAAGCGGACGGCGCGCAGGCCGCCGAATTGCAGGCATTGCGCCAGATCGGCGTGCGCATCGGCATTAATGATTTCGGCGTCATTCCCTCCTCGCTCCGCCGCAACGCGGAAGGCGCGTTCGACGTCGTAAAAATCAGCCGCCTGCTCGTCAGCGGCCTCAGCCAGTCCAACGATCGCCTCGCCACCGTGCGGGAAGTGATCAATTTCTGCGCCGTCCGCCGCGTCCCCTGCTGCGCCGTCGGCGTCGAATCGCGCGAGGACCTCACTTTGCTCACGGACGAGCAATGCGCCATGGCGCAGGGCCAGTTCTTCGGTCCCGCCCTCGCCGCGCGCGAAATCCCCGGCCTGCTCGCCCGCATGAACGGCGTCGGCATCGGCGGCGGCGGCGCCCAGCCCGAAGCGCCCTTCATGGAAATCACCGAAATGGCGAACGACGTCGTCATCGTCATGACCGCGCCGACGGAAACCGACGATTCGCGTATCACCTACGTGAACCCGGCCTTTACCCGCCTCACCGGCTACGCCGCCGCGGAGGCGCTCGGCGTCCACGCCACCATGCTCTACAGCCGCCAAACCCGCGGTGAGACCCTGGAATCACTGCGCGCCACCCTGAGCGAGGGCCATGCCGCGCAGGAACGCGTATTGTTTCAAACCAAATCCGGCGCGCCCTACTGGCTGGATATGCGCGTGGCGCCGCACCGCGACGCCAGCGGCCAAATCAGCCACTTCATCGCCATCGCGCGCGAAACCACCAGCAATCGAAGCTGCCCGGTGGAAGCCGACACCGCCGGCGAGCGTGATGAAGTCACCGGCGTCTTCACCCGCGCCGCCCTCGGCCGCGCCATCGCCGCGGAGCTGGAATCCGGCGAGGATATCGGTCCCTGCGTCGCCATCATCCGCGCCGCCGGTGCCATCGCCGGCCTCGAACCCGCCACCGCGGACGCCGTGCTGTTCGCCATCGCCGGCCGCCTCTCCGGCCGCATCCGCCGCATCGACCTGATCGGCCGCGCCGGCCCCGCCGACTTCGCCGTGCTGATGCCCGGTGTGGACCGCGGCACCGCCAAGCTGCTCGCGGAATGCCTCGCCCGCGCCGTCGCGGCCCGCCCGATCGATACGGAACACGGCGAAATCGCCGCCCGCGTTACCGCCAGCGTCGCCGCCGCCAACGGCGACGATACGCCGATCACCCTACTGCTCCGCGCCGCCGCCGCGCAGAGCCAAACCGTGCAGGAGGAACTGGCGGCCTGATCCGCCGCCGGTAACAATAAACCTCCGCAGCCTGGGGCCAGGCCCCCTCGCGAGCCGCGCCTTGCCTCCATCGGGCGCGCGCTCGCGAGCCTGCTGCCGGGCATCCGTTACGGCGAAAGGATTCTTCTTTTTCTGAAGAAAAAGAAGCAAAAAGACTTTTCTCGGTTGGGCCCGAGCCGTCGGTGACAGCGCGTATCGAGACCAAAAAGCCAAGTTTATTGCTCAACCTTTTCTAGAGCATGATCGCTTCAAGTTGGCGCAGCCGGAAGCGTGAATCATGCGCGAAAACGAAGAGCTAGAGCGCGATTGCGCCGCATAGTCATGGCAACACCAAACAATTGCGCCCTAGTACGGCGTAGGGTGCAGTGCGCCTTCGCACTGCACCGCAACCGCCACCAAAAGAGCCGCCTTCAACCCGTCCGCAAAACCCGTCTGAACCCAAGCTCGAACAAACGACCTGCAGGCTCAGTAATTTCGTTACGACTTAACACTGTAATTATATCGTCATGGGACAAATCAATCATGCACCCCAAAGGGCTACTGAAGACCCAGGCGTCCCACCCCATGCAGATCGCGGCGCGGATCACAGTGCCGACTTCCTTATCGTCGTTGGCGTCGAATTCATGGCCGGGGACGTCACATAGCGATCGACGCTCGCCGCGGCGAAGACGCCACGCCGCGTAGTCCCGCCAGTCCGGTGGTGGATCCGCGTCCCGGGAACGGTCGCCCCATGGGAGGTCGTAGGCCCATACGATAGCCCAATCATAGGGCCCCAGACACGCCACCAGGGCAGAAGCAACCGCGTCCGCATTCGTCATGCGGCTTTGATAGACAAGCCGGAGGAGATGTCTTGCGGGCTTCCTCCCGCCCGGTCGCTTGATTCCTGCTTGTTGAGCCCGGCCGTCACATTCCGCCGCGGTCAAGAAACGCATGGTTTGGCCCGTCTCTGCCGGTCAGTCCGAGAATGCACCAAGTCATCCAACACGGCGACGCGGCGCGCGTGCGGTCAAATCCCCACGCACGTTAATCCATCACCCAGCCGCCGCACACGCCCGGTCACGTCGGCGGCGCCATCCATACCTGCCCGGTCGCAAGATCAAACGTCACATCCCAATGACCTAGCACCTCCTCGCCGATATTACCGTCCATGATCAGGTCCTGCACAACGGCGTCATGATCTACGGTCACGCCGTTGGCGAGCTCGAAATGCGCACGCTGCGGCGTCGAAATGTCGGCGCGCAGCCCCAGTAGCGACGCGACATGGCTGCCAATCACCAGCGGACCATTATTGCCGGTATCCATCTCCATCCAGATCAGGCCCTTTTCTGTCGGCACGCCGGCATTGACGGTCAGGCAAACACCCTCGCCATCGCGCACCAGCCGTCCCCTCACTTCACGCCCCCGTGCCGTTTCGCGCGCGAACTCGGCCGGCGTATCAACCGTGACCAGGTTGGATATGGCATGAAGGGTGATCTGCCGTCCGGCAAATATGTCCAGCGCAATGGAGCCCGCCAAGACCAATTTCTTGTCTTTCGGCCTCGGCATGATGTCGAACACCCCGGCGGTCGGCGCCGTATAGGTTACGCCACCGATGCGGAAATGCACATCATCGCAGCGCGGCAGATCAAGCCGATGGCCGGTCATCTGGAACCCCGTTACGCGCCCCCACGGATGGCAGCCGATCGAAGCCGCGAATTGCGACGTAATGATCGAAAGCCCGCCTCCCGTATCGAAGCCGAATACGCCTGCCGTGCCATTCACGCTTGCATGCAGCCCCTTGTCGGAGCCGTACCGCATCTGGATGTCCTCCAGCTTTATTGGCGCACCCGCCTCGCTCGCCCAACAATGTGCCGCAAGGCCGCAATTCACGGCGGCCATCAAAATACAACGCATGCTCATTACGCT
>DATJOH010000472.1:0-3430 GCA_035507235.1 Acetobacteraceae bacterium | reverse complement strand
CGGCAACGTACCATCATCCACCACGGTCACGCCCGGCGCCGCCACGCGCTGGCCCATCAGGCCGGAAAACGCCGACGTCTTTTTCCGATTGAAATCACCTTCCAGCCCGTGACCGATCGCTTCATGCAACAAAATACCGGGCCAGCCGGAGCCGAGCACCACTTCCATTTCGCCGGCCGGCGCATCCACCGCGTCCAGTTTCAGGGTTGCCTGACGCAACGCCTCATCCACCGCCGCTTGCCAGGTTTCCGCCGCCATCAGCCGCGCGTAGCCCTCGCGGCCGCCTAGACCGTGCGTCGCGGACTCGCGCTTGCCGTCGCGCTCCACCACCACCGAAATATTCAGCCGCACCAGCGGACGGAGATCGGCGGTGCGGCTGCCGTCGCCGCGGAGAATTTGCACCGCTTGCCATTCGCCGTGCAGCCCGGCCATCACTTGCACCACGCGCGAATCGCGGCCGCGCGCGTAGGCATCGATGTCCGCCAGCAGCGCGGCGCGGCCGGCGAAATCATCGTTCGCGAGTGGATTCGCGTCCGAATAAAGTCGCGCATTTGTGTTGCGCGGCGGTTCGGATGCGGTGCCGGCCCGACCCGCGCGTATGGCGCCCACAGTCGCCGCCGCCCGCCGCAATGCGGCTTCCGAAATCTCGTCCGCGTGGGCATAGCCGGTTTCCTCGCCGAGCACGGCGCGCAGGCCAAACCCGAGTGCCGTATCGAACCCGGCCGAGCGTATCCGGCCCTCCTCCAGGCTCAGCGCCTCGGTCTCCCGGTATTCCAGGAACAACTCGCCGTCGTCCGATCCGGCCAGTGCCTCCCGCGTGAGGCGTTCCGCGGCGTCGCGATCCAGCGTGGCATCGGCGCGGGCAAAAAACAGGTCGTCGGTGGTGGCGAGGGCGGACATGCAAACTCCTGAACGCGCGGGCGCGGAATACTATCGCGCGCCACGCAGACTATGGGTTGCCGTCAACGCCGCCGCCAGGACCAGGACGGCGGTCGCCTGGTGGGCCACGGCCAGCGGGATCGCAACCACGCTCAACAAGGTGGCGATGCCGAGGCAATATTGCACAAGGGTGAGACCGCCCAGCAGCCACATGGCCGCGCGGGCATTGCGCGGCAGCTTCGTGCGCAACGCGACGAAAAACGCGAAAAGCACCGTAATCACCGTCATCGTGGCAACCAGCCGGTGGTCGAACTGCACGGCAATGGGGTTCGCGGTGAGGTTGGCAAGCGCCGGATGCAGGTCGCTATAGCCCTTGGGAATCAGCCGCCCATCCATCAGTGGGAACGTGTTGTATTCCAGCCCGGCATGCAGCCCGGCGGTAAAGCCGCCGGCCACGATCGTCAGCGCCACCAGCGCCGTCAGCCCCTGGCACAGGCGCCGCAGCCGGTGCGCACCCGGGATGGAAATCGGCACCGGCTCCGCGGTGGAAAGCGCCGTCCATAGAATGGCACTGAACAGCAGCAGCGCCAGCGACAAATGGATCACCAGCCGGTAGGGCGAAACCGATGTGCTGTCCGGGAAGAAGCCGGAGGCCACCATGAACCAGCCCACCGCGCCCTGCAGCCCGCCGAGCAGGAACAGCACCACCAGCCGCGGCACCATGCGCCGCTCCAGCGCCCCGGTCACCGCGAACCACACCAGAGGCAGCAGGAACACCACGCCGATCAGCCGGCCCCAGGCGCGGTGGATCCATTCCAGCCAGAAAATCTGCTTGAAGCCGGCCAGCGCCATGCCCTGGTGCTGCAGGGCGTATTGCGGAATTCGCTTATATTCGTCGAACAGGCGCACCCATTCGTGATGAGAGAAGGGCGGCAGTGCGCCCGAAAGCGGTGCCCATTCCATGATGGAAAGCCCGGAACCGGTGAGCCGCGTGGTGCCGCCAAGCAGCACCATGCCGTAGATCATGCCGGCAACCACGAACAGCCAGATCGCCACCCGCCGCCGATTGCGGCGGAAACCCGCCGCTTCCGCGCTGGGGAAGGTGCGATCATCGAACGGCATCACGAAGACTTACGCCTGCCGGCTGTCATGGGAAAGTCAGGATTAAGAGAACGGCCACCCGCCGCCCACTTCGCCCTGAAAGCTGAAACCTGATACCTGACCCCTGATGTCCAGGCGCCATTTCGAGGTCACGCCCGAGCTGATGCTGCGGGCCTACCGCGCCGGCCTGTTTCCCATGGCCGAAACGCGGCGTGGCGACCGGCTCTACTGGCTCGACCCGGAACAGCGCGGCGTGCTGCCGCTGAACGGCTTCCACCTGCCGCGCCGCTTGCTGCGCACTACGCTCAGCGGCCAGTTCACCGTCGCCACCGACCGCGATTTTCGCGCTGTTATCGCGGCCTGCGCCGAAGCGGCGGAGGGCAGGGACGATACCTGGATCAACCGTGACATCGAGACGCTGTTCGTCGCCCTGCATGAAAAGGGCTACGCCCACAGTGTGGAAACCTACGCGGAGGATGGCAGCCTGGTCGGCGGGCTTTACGGCGTGGCGCTGGGCGGAGCCTTCTTCGGCGAAAGCATGTTTTCGCGCGCCCGCGACACATCCAAGGTCGCGCTGGTGCACCTGGTCGCGCGGCTCCGCCTCAGCCGCTTTCAGCTTCTGGACACGCAGTTCGTCACCGCCCATCTGGCACAGTTCGGCGCGCACGAAATTCCGCGTGCGCGCTACAAACTGCTGCTGGAACAGGCGCTGAGGGCGAGGTCGGTGTGGATGTATTTCGCGGACGAGGACGCCGTGCGGGCGGAGATAGTGAAAATGGCGAAGCAGCATGATTAGCCGCGGTTTCGCGGCACTCCTGCCGTGCGCCCTTGCGGCATCGGTCACGCCGGCAGTGGCGATGCCAGCACCGATGCTCGCGCCGACGCGCGATGTGACGGTGGAATATCAGGTTGTGCCGCCGGAACATGTGCCGCTCGCGGTGCAGGTGGCGATCGCTGCCGGCGGTATGCGCCTGCATATCGTCGGCGAGGATCTGCCCACGACCTTCCTTGTCGACCGCAACAGCGAAATCGCCGACATCACGCTGCCCCTGTTCCGCACCTACACACGCGTCGACATAGGCCGTTACGATCCTACTCATACCATTCTGCGCGGCGCCGCTTTCAGTCGCGGCGGCCAAAGCCGCGTCGCGGGCCTGGCCTGCACGATCTGGCACGCGACCTCGCCAAGCGGCTTCGCCAATGCCTGCATCACGCCGGACGGTGTCATTCTTGAAGGCAGCGCCACCTCCAACCGCAAGGGCGCGCTCGGTACGATACGCGCCCAGTTTGTCCATTACGGGCCGTTGCCGGCCGATCTTTTCGACGTGCCGCCCGACTTCAGCGAGAGCCCGCTGGGGCAGGCTGCGGCGCAGTTTTTGAAATGAACAAGAAAATAAGTAGTTCTTTCTTGAAAGAAAGAACCAAAGAACTTTTGCTCCTTTTGCTTTTG
>DATJOH010000471.1:0-3493 GCA_035507235.1 Acetobacteraceae bacterium | reverse complement strand
TGCGGGGCGCCCTACTGGCCCTGCTTGAGCGCAAGTCGCTGGATCAAATCACAATCCGGGAAATTACGGCCGAGGCCGGCGTCCATTACGCGACGTTTTTTCGTCATCATCAAACGAAGGAAGCACTGCTCGATCACGTCGCCGCGGATCAGATCCACCGGTTGGTGAAACTGACGATGCCCGTGCTGGATACGATCGACAGCCAGGCGGCGTTCGCCGCGCTCTGCAGCTATGTGAACGACCACCGCAAGCTTTGGACGGCGCTGCTGACGGGTGGGGCGGCCGGCGTGATGCGCGCGGAACTTTTACGCGTCTCGAAGCAAATCGCCGCGGATCGCGCACCGAAGAGCAGTTGGCTCCCTGTCGGGCTTGGGGTTATTTGCACCGTAAGCCTGATTGTCGAGACCCTGTCCTGGTGGCTTACGCAGCCACCAGAGGAAATTCCGGTAGACCAGATGGCGCGAATCCTGCACCGGCTCATTGACGCCGCGACGGCATAGGTCGGCGCCCCGTCGTGGTGCGCTCAGGTATAGCAAGGAAGTATTTCTTTTTTGAAAAAAAGAAACAAAAAACTTTTGCTCCTGGCGCGCGGCGGCTGATTTAAAATTGGAAGCCGGATGCGGCCCGAAACAGACAAAAGTTTTTTGGTTCTTTTTTTCAAAAAAGAACGTTCTTCCTTCCCCTTGCTTTAAGATGCATCAATCTCAAATTCTAGCGTGCGCCTAATGTTTCACGTGCAATCAGATCCCCCGTGGCCTGGGCGGCTGCGGTCATGATGTCCAGATTGCCGGCGTAGGGCGGCAGATAATCGCCAGCGCCCTCGACTTCGAGGAAAATCGACGTTTTCAGTCCCGCGAATGCCCCGTAGCCTGGGATGCGAAGTTTGCTGTTGTCGCCAAAGCGCTCAAACTGGACTTCCTGCTTCAGCCGGTAACCGGGGACATATTTCTGCACTTCAGCGATCATCGCAGTGACGGAGGTGCGGATCGCATCTTCCTCGCCGTCAATGCTCAAGGTGAACACGGTATCGCGCATGATCATGGGCGGCTCGGCCGGATTGAGAATGATGATGGCCTTGCCGCGCGACGCGCCGCCGACAAGTTCTATGCCACGCGCCGTGGTGCGGGTAAATTCGTCGATATTGGCGCGCGTGCCTGGACCTGCCGATCGTGACGATACCGAAGCAACGATTTCCGCATACGGCACGTTCGACACACGCGACACGGCGGCGACCATCGGAATTGTCGCCTGGCCACCGCAGGTGACCATGTTGACGTTCGGCGCATGGGTGTGCTGGCCCATATTGACCGCAGGCACGGTGAAAGGGCCGATGGCCGCCGGCGTGAGATCCACCACACGCTTGCCATCGCGACGCAGGATTTCGTCGTGCGCGCGGTGCGCGTAAGCAGAGGTCGCATCGAAGACGATTTTGATATCGGCATAGCCGGGCATGGCACGCAGGCCTTCGATGCCGGCATGCGATACGGGCACACCGAGCTTGCGTGCCCGGGCAAGCCCTTCCGAATCAACATCGATTCCCGCCATGGCGGCGAGCAAAAGCGCGTTGGACCGCTTGAGGATCTTCATCATCAGGTCCGTGCCGATATTGCCCGACCCGAGGATCGCGGCCTTTACCTTTTCCATCGTGCCGTCTTTCAATCCTTAGACAAATCGCGCGGTGCAGCCACCGACGCCGCTCAGATTCATTTCGAACGCATCGCCAGGTTTCGCCGGCTCCAGCGGCACCAGCGACCCGGAGAGGATCACCTCGCCGGCTTTCAGTTGCACACCGTACCGGCCGAGCGTATTGGCGAGCCAGGCAACGGCGGTCAGCGGCGAGCCTTGCACCGCCGAACCCATGCCCTCGCTGAGAAATCGCCCGTTCTTGATGACCCGGACGTGCAAATTAGGCAGGTCGCGTGTGCGCGGATCGACGCGCGCCGCGCCGACAATGAACACGCCGCAGGAGGCGTTGTCGGCCACCGTATCGACGATACCGATCTTCCAGTCCTGGATGCGTGAATCGACAATTTCGAAGCATGGCGCGATGGCTTCGGTGGCTTGCAGCACGTCCTGGTCGGTCACCCCTGGGCCATGCAGGTCGCTCCGGAGCAGGAACGCGATCTCCGCCTCCGCCCGCGGCTGAATCAGGCGACGCGCGGCGATGTCCACCGGATCTCCGACCGGCACCCGCATCCAGTCGGTGAGGAAGCCGAAATCGGGCTGATGCACACCGAGCATGTCCTGCACCGGCTTGGAAGTGACACCGATCTTCTTGCCGACGAGTTTTTCCCCGTCCGCCAACCGCCGCGAGAGGAAATCGAGCGACACCGCATAGGCATCGTCGATATCGAAATGCGGTTTTTCGCGACATGAAAACGGTGGTACGGTGTGCCCCGTGCGCAGCGCCTTGTAAAGCTCGAGCCCGGCCGCGCGGTGACTTGCCGTCTGCGACGGCACCTCAGAGTTTGAGAAAGTCAATGACATAGCGATTGAATTCGGCCGCCCGCTCGACCATGACCCAATGGCCGACCTTGTTGAAAATCATGAATCGGGCATCCGCGCACTGATCGAGGAATTTTTGCGCACCGGAGACCGGGCAGAAACAATCCTCCTTGCCCCAAAAACCTTGGATAGGCATACGAAGTTCGGCAAGACGCGGCGAGAGGTCCGGGACGCGCATGCGCGCCAGTACCTCCTTGGGCTGCGTGCGCGCCACCTGATAGCGCTCGCGAACCAGCGCGTCCGTAATCACCGCGGGATCAAAAACGAGGGCGGTGATCAGCCGCCTTTGATCGGCTTCGGTGAAATCAGGGCTGGTAAAGTCACCGACCATGCGCGCTATGCCCGGCATGGCAAAATAGATTTCACGGGTTTCGACGCCGCCTGGGGCCATAAGGATCAGCTTTTCAACCAGTTCCGTATTATCGAGGGCGGCTTGTATGGCAATCGCGCCGCCAAGCGAGTTGCCGATAAAGCTCGCACGGTCCACGCCCAAAGCCGCCAACGCGGCGCGCAACGTTTCGGTGAACAGCGCCAGCGTATAATCGATGCCGGTCGGTTTCGAGGACGCACCGTAACCGATCAGATCCGGCACAATCACACGAAAGCCGGCACCGGCGATCGCCCCCAGGTTGGCGCGGAAATTGGACGTCCCGCTGGCGCCCGGACCGCTGCCATGCACGAACACCACAGCTGGGCCGCCGCCTGCTTCATGCACGACGATCGTATGGCCGCCAGGCACCTCTACGCGATGCGTAACGAGATCACCCGTAAAGCTGTCCGGCATGTTTTTCTCCATTTCCGTGACTCGCTACGCGACGAAGGCCCCGACAAACGAACAGAACCCGCCCGGCGCCGGATCCGTTCCGACACTCGGATGATATTAATGTGCAACAACTGCTCGACGGCGACGGTGCCTCGCCGACTACCTGCGCGGCACCGTAGTTTCGCCGGTTTGCGTAGAAAGTCAAACTCATTCTTACGCATTTCG
>DATJOH010000470.1:0-2924 GCA_035507235.1 Acetobacteraceae bacterium | reverse complement strand
CACGGATGGTGGTGACACCCGCGTGGCGCCCCTCCTTTTCTCCTGACGAGAAAACAGATGGGGGTCTGGGGCGTCACGCCCCAGCGGGGTCCAGGGGCAGAGCCCCTGGTCGCCGAAGGCAAACCCGCCCCTCACACTGGCTGCCGGGTAAGACGTTGCACGATGGCTGGATCGGTGTGGGCCCAGAACGGGGTCCAGCTGGCGAAGGCGTGGGGCAGGGCGGCGGGGCGGCCGGCGGCGGGGGGCCAGGGGGTTTGCGGGTGCATGGGGTGGTCGCGGGTGTCGGCGGCGTACCAGTGGCGTTCGTTTCGGCGCACGAAGTACCAGTTGCCGTCGCGGCGGGTGTAGCTGTCGAAATAGCAGATGGCCATGACGATCCATTGTGTGTCGTCTTCGTGTTCGGCGCGGCAATAGACTTTGCCGCGGGCGGTATCGGGGCCGGTGAGGTCGATTTCGTGGCCACAGATGAGGTGGATGGAGCGATAGAAATCGCGCAGTAGCGGCGCGATGAAGCCGCGGAGGGCGTCGCGGCCTTTGCCGTGCGATCCGCAATTCACGTCGTCCACGAAGAGCGAGACCCAGGCATCGAGATCGCGGGAATCGACGGCGATGGCGTAACGGATGGCGAGTTGCTGGATGGCGTGGAGCGATTCCAGCCGCTCGATCCGCGCCGGCAGCGAGTCGGCTGCGTTGCTCATGTCAGGTGAGCCTTGTGAGGTTGATCGGATCGAATGGCGCGAAGGGTTCGCCATGCCTGGCCTTGCGCAGCCAATCCGCGTCGTTCAGCAGCGAGCGGCCGACGGCCACGAGGTCGAATTCACCGGCTTCGAAACGTTCGGCCAGGCGGCCCAGATTGTTGGCGGCCCCGGATTTGGGGTCGATATGAAGGCCGCCGCTGCCCTTGTCGAGGCCGACGCCGCCGACGGTCATGGCGAATTTGCCAGTGAGTTTCTTGGCCCAGCCGGCAAGATTCAGGTTGGAGCCGGGGAAAAGCGCGGTATCGAAATAGCGCTGGCTGCCGTCGAACACGTCGACGCCGGCGTCCGCGATGGGGCCGAGAATTTGTTCCAGCTCCGCGGGTGTTTCGGCGAGGCGGGCGCCGTAATCCTGCATTTTGAATTGCGAGAAGCGGAAGAAAATCGGGCGTGTTTCGCCCACCGCAGCGCGCACGGCGCGCACCACTTCGGCGGCGAAGCGCGCCCGTTGGCGCGGCCCGCCGCCCCATCGGTCGGTGCGGCGATTGGTTTCGTACCAGAGGAAACTGTCGATCAGGTAGCCGTGCGCGCCGTGCAGGGCGATTGCGTCGAAGCCGAGGGCGACGGCGGCTTCGGCGGCTTCGCCGTAGCCGGCGATGATTTCGGCGATTTCCGCCTCGGTCATTTCGCGGGTGGGGACCAGGGCGCGGGCAACGTAATCGGGCTCGAGCGATATCATGCCGCCGGCGGGGCCCCAGAGTCCGGACGGGCGCACGCCGCTAACCGATGGCACCTCGCTGACGTCCGGGTCCCGCAGCACGCCCTGGTGCCACAGTTGCGGCGCGATCAGGCCGCCTGCTGCGTGTACCGACTCCACCACGCCGCGCCAGCCGGCCAGGGCGGCATCGCCATGCAGGCGCGGGATTGCCGCCTTGTCCACCGCGGCGACGTGCGGAATGCCGGCGCCTTCGGTCAGGATCAGCCCAACGCCGCCGGCGGCGCGGCGGGCATAGTAGGCGGCGACATCAGGGCCAGGCACGCCGGCGGGCGAGGCTTCCCGCGTCATCGGCGACATGACGATACGGTTGGGCACGGTGAGGCCGCGTATTGTGAGGGGGGCTAAAAGTGACGCAAATGGCAAGGTGGCACCGATATCAGGACTAGGGGCTTTGCCCCTAGGACCCCACTGGGGCCGGGGGCCCCAGACCCCGATTCTTTTTAGCAGACATGTGATGCCTCGATACTGGCCGCTTGGTCCTCGGAGGGACAGCTCCTAGGTACCAAATGGCGAAATGGGAGTGGCCGGCATGGAATTCGACGTCATCATTCGCGGCGGCACGGTCGTGGACGGCACTGGCGGCGAGCCATTCGCGGCGGATGTCGGCATTGCGAATGGGCGCATCGCCGTGGTCGGCAAGGTGAACGGCGCCAAGGCCGCCGAGGAAATCGATGCGCGCGGCAAGCTGGTGACGCCCGGCTTTGTCGATGTCCACACCCATTATGACGGCCAGGCGACGTGGGAACATACGCTGGCGCCTTCCTCCAACCACGGCGTCACCTCCGTTGTGATGGGCAATTGCGGCGTCGGTTTCGCGCCTTGCCGGCCCGATCAGCATGAAATGGTGATCAAGCTGATGGAGGGGGTGGAGGACATTCCCGACGTTGTCATGTCCGAGGGCATTCCGTGGGGCTGGGAGAGTTTTCCCTCCTATCTCGATGTGCTGGACAGTCGGCATTACGATATCGATATCGTGCCGCAATTGCCGCACTCGCCATTGCGCGTCTTTGTCATGGGCGAGCGGGGCGCCAACCTGGAACCGCCGACCGAGGATGATTTGCAGAAGATGCGGGCGCTGACCGCGGAAGCCGTGCGGGCGGGTGCGATCGGCGTTTCCACGTCGCGCAACCTGAACCATCGCTTCCGCACCGGGGAACTGGCGCCAAGCGTTTCGACTGAAGAACAGGAGCTGATGGCGCTGGCGGACGGGTTGCGCGATGCCGGCCGCGGCGTGTTCCAGATCATACCGAACACGGATCTGGACCAGGTGGAGGAAGTGAAGCTGATGCGCCGCCTGGTGCGGCGGTCCGGCCGACCGTTATCCTTCTCGCTGTTTCAGATGCCGCACAAGCCGGGCGTATGGCGCGATGTGCTGGTGGAGATGCAGGCGGCGAATGCGGCCGGCGAAACGATACGCGGGCAGGTATATCCGCGGCCTACCGGCATGCTGC
>DATJOH010000469.1:0-2287 GCA_035507235.1 Acetobacteraceae bacterium | reverse complement strand
CCTGTTCTCGGCCATGGCACAACCCCTTGAAATCAGATTGTGTTCGTGGTCTGTACAACATCAAAGACGGCTGAGCAAGATGCCTAAGCAAGAAAGTTTTTTGGTTCTTTTTTTCAAAAAAGAACACTTCCTTCTGCCTATTTGCCCCCTGCCACATTCTGGCCCAAGAGGCGGTCCGACCTAGCGGGGACCGACCATGCTGAAACGCGTTTGGGACAAGAGCACACTGCCCTCCCGCCACGTGACCGTGGGACCGGACCGGGCGCCGCACCGTTCGTACTACCATGCCATGGGGCTGACCGAGGACCAGATCGCGCAGCCGCTGGTGGGGGTTGCGACCTGCTGGAACGAGGCGGCGCCCTGCAACATCGCGCTTTCGCGACAGGCGCAGAGCGTGAAGGCCGGGGTCAACGAGGCCGGCGGCACGCCGCGGGAGTTCACGACCATTACGGTGACCGATGGCATCGCCATGGGCCATCAAGGCATGAAATCGAGCCTGGTCAGCCGCGAGGTCATTGCGGATTCGGTGGAACTCACCATGCGCGGCCATTGCTACGATGCGATCGTGGGGTTGGCCGGCTGTGACAAGAGCCTGCCGGGCATGATGATGGCCATGCTGCGGCTGAACGTGCCGAGCGTGTTCATGTATGGCGGCTCCATTCTGCCGGGGAAATTCCATGGCCGCGACGTGACGGTGGTGGACGTGTTCGAGGCGGTGGGCCAGCACGCCGCGGGCAAGATGAGCGACGCGGAGTTGCACGAACTGGAATGCGTCGCCTGCCCCAGCGCCGGGGCGTGCGGCGGGCAGTTTACCGCCAACACCATGGCGATGGTGAGCGAGGCGATGGGGATTGCACTGCCTGGTTCGGCCGGGTCGCCGGCGCCCTACGAGGAGCGGGACCGCTGGGCGGTGGAAAGCGGGCGCGCGGTGATGGCGCTGCTGGCGGATCGGATCAGGCCACGCGACATCGTTACGCGGCGGGCGCTGGAGAATGCGGCGGTGGCGGTGGGCGCCACCGGCGGATCCACCAACGCGGCGCTGCATCTGCCGGCAATCGCGCATGAAGCGGGCATTCGTTTCACCATGGACGATGTAACCGAAATCATGCGGCGCACGCCTTACATCGCGGACCTGAAACCGGGCGGGCGCTACGTGGCGCTGGATGTGCATCGGATCGGTGGCGTTCCGGTTATTCTGAAGGCGCTGCTGGATGCCGGGCTGCTGCATGGCGACTGCCTGACGGTGACCGGCCGGACGATGGCGGAAAATATGCGCGATGTAGTGTTTCCGACTGACCAGGACGTGGTGGTGCCGGTGAGCCGGCCGCTTTCGCCGACCGGCGGCGTTGTCGGGCTGCGCGGCAACCTGGCGCCGGACGGGGCGATCGTGAAGGTTGCCGGCATGAAACATCTGCGTTTCGAGGGCACGGCGCTTTGTTTCGATAGCGAGGAGGAAGCGTTCGCCGCCGTGCGCGACCGTGCCTACAAGGCGGGCGATGTGATCGTGATACGTTACGAAGGGCCGCGCGGCGGGCCTGGCATGCGGGAAATGCTTTCCACGACGGCGGCGATCTACGGCCAGGGCATGGGCGAAACCGTCGCGCTGATTACCGACGGGCGGTTTTCCGGCGGCACCCGCGGATTCTGCGTGGGGCATGTGGGGCCGGAAGCGGCGGCGGGCGGGCCGATCGCCTTGCTGCGCAACGGCGACCGCATTGTATTGGATGCTGGTGCCGGAACGATCGATGTGGCATTGAGCGCGGCGGAACTGGCGGCTCGCCGGGCGGCCTGGCAGCCGCGCCGCACGGATTATCAAAGTGGCGCGATCTGGAAATACGCGCAACTGGTGGGGCCGGCGCATTTGGGGGCGGTGACGCATCCGGGAGGCGCGGCAGAGACGCATTGTTACGCGGATATCTGATACCAACCCGCGCGGAGATCACCACACGGCGAAGTGGGAAGTATGCCTCGCTGAGCACCGCTTTTGCTACTTTTTTGTAACCGTGCAGGCAGGAAAACCATTTGAAGAGAAAGGAAGGCAAGCAGTTCCTTTTTGAAAAAACTTTTGTCCGTTTCGTCTGGCGCCTGTATCCGCCGATTTGGACTGGCTGTTGGACGCCATTGATAAAAGTCTTTTGCTTCTTTTCTTCAGAAAAGAAGTCTTTGCCTGCTTTCCTTTGAGCTTACGTCACTGCGAGATGCCGCGCTAAGGAACGTATGAGAACACGGTGCCGCACCCGTAAGAATTGCAATTGTCGTCGCCGCCGACGTAAGTGGTGCCATAGAG
>DATJOH010000468.1:0-3422 GCA_035507235.1 Acetobacteraceae bacterium | reverse complement strand
GCGACAGGTGCGGGGCAGGGAGCCAAGTTCGCTGCAGGTTGGCATTCACGGGTGCCTGGCCATGTTGGGCGTGGTGATGCTGGTGGCGTATTTCTCGACGCCTGCCTCGTACGCGCGCTGACGATCTTCCGCCGCGATCGCGGGCATGCGCCACGCGCATGGCGCCCTGCGCAAATAATATGGACGATTCCGCGGGTATCCGCTTATACGCGCGGCCCCGGCCCCAATATCGGGCGCCGCTGACGCAATCCGCACGTGCCGCGAGCCCGCGCAATGGGCACAGCAACGACGTAACGCGTCCTTTGTAGTCGAGCCGGTCACCCCGCTATCGGGACCAGTGGACCGGCGCTCTGTGAGGGATACGGCTATGGTTGATGCCATCAGGGCGGCCGCGCGAAGTCATCGCGATACCGCATTAGGTTGATCCGCCGGGCGCGACAGCGCCGCCGGCGACTTTCCGCCTTTTCGTTCCACCTGCCGCGGTGTCGCGGTACTGGGGTGCCTGGCTAAAATGCCCGGCGCCATCGTGAGGATTTCCCGATGAGCGTGCTTTCCCTGCGTCAAGCCGTCTCCCCCGCCCGTCCATTGCCGCGCGAAGGCGCGCTGCCGTCCGTCGATTCGCTTGTTGCCGCCTTCCGTCCCACCGAGCCGCTGATCTGCCTGCGCCCGGCAACCATGATCCGCGCCGCCGAGGATTTCATCGCCGCTTTTCCCGGCGACACGCTCTATGCCGTGAAATGCAATCCGGATCCGGCGGTGCTGCGCGCCCTCTGGGCCGGCGGGGTGCGTCATTTCGACTGCGCTTCCATCGCCGAAGTGGAGCTGATCCGCGGCATGTTCCCGGATGCCGGTATCTATTTCATGCACCCGGTCAAGTCGCGCCCGGCGATCGCCGAAGCCTATGCGCTGCATGACGTGCGCTGCTTCGTGCTGGATGGCGGCGTGGAACTCGCCAAGATCCTCGCCGAAACCGGCAACGCCGGCGATCTCGACCTGGTCGTGCGGCTGGCGCTGCCGCCGCTCGGCGCGGTCAGCGACCTCTCGGCGAAATTCGGTGCGCCGCACGCCGCAGCGGTTGCCCTGCTGCGGGCCGCGCGGCCGCACGCGCTGCGGCTTGGCGTTTCGTTCCATGTCGGTTCGCAATGCCCCGACCCGCTCGCCTGGCGCCGCGCGCTCACGCTCGCCGGCGCGGTGATCGCCGAAGCCGGCGTTGCCATCGACGTCATCGATGTCGGTGGCGGCTTCCCCGTGTTTTATCCTGGCATGGAGCCGCCCCCGCTCGGCGCCTTCATGGCGGAAATCGAGGGGGCTATCGAAACGCTGAATTTGCCGGCGGCACCGCGCCTGTGGGCGGAGCCCGGCCGCGCCCTGGTCGCCGCCGGAACGAGCGTGGTCGTGCAGGTGCAGGGCCGCCGTGGCGACGCGCTTTACATAAATGACGGCGTGTTCGGCAGCCTTTCGGATGCCGGCGCCCCCGGCTACCGCTATCCGGCCCGCCTGCTGCGCGCCTCGGACGCACAAGCGCATGATTTCGCCTGCTGGGGCCCCACCTGCGACAGCAACGATTTCATGCGCGGCCCGTTCGTGCTGCCGGAAGATACGCACGAAGGCGACTGGGTGGAAATCGGCCAGCTTGGCGCCTACGGCGCGGCGCTGCGTACCGGATTCAATGGCTTTGATCGCGCACAGACTGTGGAAGTGCGCGATCTGCCGCTTGCGTAACAAAGTACCCTTCTTTTTCTGAAGAAAAAAAGAAAAAGAAGGGTTTTCCTGGATGCGCGTTCAAGCAATCGCGCTCAGTGCGATAGCGTGGCAAAATCCGGTCCTGCCGCATTCGACCTTCGTCGGGCCGTTGACGTGCATCAAATCCATGCGCCGGCCCGCGGTGCATGACGCTGCCCGCTGGATCGGGTCCCCGGACGAATGATTCTTGCGTCTGTCCGATCTGCAACGATCCCGCGCAGGCGGAGGGCAGAACGGTGTTGCGTATCATCCGGCTCGGCATGTGTCTCGCGGCAATCGGGGCATCCGGCCCGGTATTTGCCGGCTCAATTCAGGAGCCGGGCGAGACCGCCGGCGTGGCGCTTGGGCCGCCGCTGCCGCCTGGCGCATATTTCGTTAATTTCCTTAATTACGGTGTTCACGACAGCGATCCGCGGCTCGCAACGACCGTCGATATACCGATCCTGTTATGGTCTACCCCGTGGACCTTGCTGAATGGTCGCGTGTCGCTTGGCGTTTCGACACCGCTGGCGGACGCGAATGTGTCGCATGCATTCGACCGGGCAGGCTGGTATTATCCGGAAATCATTTACGGCCTCGGGTGGAATCTGACGCCGCATCTTTCCGCTTCGCTGATCGGGGCGACCTATTTCCCGGTGAATGATGCGTTGACGCATCTGATCATCGGCGATCGCGGGACCTCCCGGTTCGGCGGCGCGTTGACCTACAGCGCCGATAATTGGACGCTTTCGGCGTACACGCAATATGGCATTCCGTACGGAACCGATTCGACTGTGGCGGGCGGCGCGCACGATTGGCTCAATGTTGATCTCACCGCCATGCGGGCGATCGGCAAGCTCCAGCTTGGCATCGTCGGCTATGGTTCTGCCGATACGACAAGCCCCTACAATGGCTACAGGCGGCAGAACCAGATCGCTCTCGGGCCGCTGGTGGGCTACGATTTTGGGCCGCTGACCGTGCAAATGAAGCTGACGACGGAAATCGACCAGGCGAATTACGGCGGGCGTGACACACGTGTTTGGACCAACCTGATCCTGCCGCTGCGTTTTTGAGCCGTTCGCGCGCCTTGTCTGCCGATTTCCCGGCCACTACGGTGCGCGCCTAGCCACCAGCCGATAAGCCGCAGAAGGGACCCAGCCGATGTCCGCGTCGCCTGCCTACAAACGCGTACTCCTCAAGGTCTCGGGGGAGGCGCTGATGGGCAAGCGGGATTATGGCCTCGAGTCCGAGACCGTGCAGGCGATCGCCAAGGATATCGCCACCGTCGTGGCGCTCGGCGTGCAGGTGTCACTGGTGATCGGCGGCGGCAATATTTTCCGCGGCGTGGCCGGGGCGGCGAGCGGCATGGACCGCGCCCAGGCTGATTACATGGGGATGCTGGCGACGGTGATGAACGCGCTCGCCATGCAAAGCGCGTTGGAAAAGCGCGGCGTGCCGACGCGGGTGCAAAGCGCCATACCGATGAGCAGCGTGTGCGAGCCTTACATACGGCGGCGCGCCGAGCGGCACATGGAGAAGGGGCGCGTGGTGATTTTCGCTGCCGGCACCGGCAATCCGTTCTTCACCACCGATACCGCGGCCGCGTTGCGGGCGGCCGAGATGGGGTGCGACGCGTTGCTGAAGGGCACCCAGGTTGACGGGGTTTACTCTGCCGACCCGCGCAAGGTGCCGGGCGCGAC
>DATJOH010000467.1:0-3309 GCA_035507235.1 Acetobacteraceae bacterium | reverse complement strand
GATCGGCTTCGTCGTGCCGCCGGAGGCGATTGGCGATTCCGGCGTGCTGGACCTGACACTGAGCTATCCCAAGGCGGTGCGGCCGTCGGAACTCGGCGTAAACCTGGATGAGCGCACGCTCGGCTTCGCGGTGCGCGACATCTTGGTGCTTTGGACGCCGCCGGAGGCGCCCTTCACGCCAACTCAGCGGGCGCCGCTGCCGAGCAATATGGCTGGTGGTATGGAAGCGGCGATACGCTTTTGCACGGCGCTTTCACCCATCGATCTGATGGGAAAATTTCAAAGTCTCGGGCATAATTGCGAATTCGGCCTGGCGCAACGGGCGGTCGGCGCCGAACCGCTTGGCCTGCTACGATTTGCAGGCATACCGATACCCAGTCTGTTACGCGGCCTGGATTTGGCTTTTGAGGGTATTGATGAGCCGGCGCACCTGCATTTCTACACGGACCCGGATCGCACTGGCGGGGAGTATCTGGTCTACAACGACCGTTATGCGGTGGAATTCCATACCGACGAACTTCAAGGCAAAACCACGCCGGAAGCGCTGGTGGCGAAATTAACGCTTCACCTGAAGTTCCTGCGACGTCATTTCGAAGAGGTGCTCGGCGCGGGACGGCAAATATTCGTTGTACACGGGCCTGGAATCCGCACCGCGGCGCAGGTGTCGCCGATCTTGACCCTGCTAAGCAGTCACGGGCCGAACACGCTGCTCTACGTTACGGCGGACGCCACCATGCCCGCCGGGACCGTTGTGCAGGAGCGCGCCGACCTGTTCCATGGCTACATTCAGAAATTCGCTCCCCTGCATGCCATGGAGCAGTTTGACGTCATCCCCTGGCTCAGCATTTGTGCCAACACCTACAGACTGTGGCGCGAGCAGGGCGGCGGCGCCGAGGAAGCGGTGACGGTATCATAATGGAAGAAAACTGCTTCCGGAGAGAGGAAAGAACGAAAAACTTTGGTTCTTAATCGCAGCCGCCAACCTAAACGCGAGTATCGTGCCGCTTGAACGGATAAGAGTTTTTTTGGTTCTTTTTTTCAAAAAGGAACTCTTCCTTCTGCTTCGTCGCCGCCTCAACGCGCCAACGCTTCCATATCCGCAACGGCCCGCAGCGCCGCCGCATCGATCAATGTCAACGTTCGTCCGGCGAGTTCGATCCAGCCCGCATCGCGCCATCCGCCCAGCAACTTATTGATGCTTTCGCGTGCCAGCCCGGTCAGTTCGCCCAGATCGCTCTGTGACAACCCCAGATCGATTGTGAGGCCCGTGCGCCCCGGCTTTGGGTCCAGCGCCGCCAGCCGCAGCAGCGCCCGCGCCAGCCGCGGTTCCGCCGACATCAGCCCATCCTCCATCTGCGAGGTCGTGCGTGCCAGCCGCTCGCCCAGCAGCCTGACGACGGCCAGCAGCGCGTCCGGGTGCGCGCGCAGGGCCGAGATCAGCGCCCGCCCATCGATCGCCAGCACCCGGCATGCCGACAGCGCCACCGCATCGGCCGCTCGCGGCGAGCCGCACAGCACCGCCAGTTCCCCGAAAAGGCTGCCGGGGCCGACGATTTCCAGCACGATATCGCGTCCCGCCGGTCCCTGGCGCGTCAGTTTCATCCAGCCCGACAGGATGAGGTAAAGCGCGCTTCCCGCGTCTCCGGCGGCAAATAACCGTCCCCGCGCCCGCAGGATGCGCAGTTGGGCGAACCCGAGCAGCCCTTCCAGCGACGCGCGATCCAGTGGCCGCAGGATGGGGTGGCGCGCCAGCCACCCCAGCGCTTCGCCGCGATCGATCGCCGCCGTATTCAATTGCGTCACCGTGACTCCCCAACGCGCCCCGGCGTGCTATGGCGACCACCGATGGCACAGACTTCCTCGCATGCCGTGCCGAGCCTGCGCCAGCCCTGGCTGCTGGGCTCCCGCTTGCGCCAGACGCGTCTCGCCACCGGCCTCATCCTTTTCACTTACGTGGCGTTGCACCTGCTGAACCATGCGGTGCTGAATATTTCGGTTGCCACCGCGGACCGTGTGCTGCTGCTGCAGAAATTCATTTGGCAAGGTGTTGTGGGCACCGCCGCGCTTTATACCGCGCTGGTCATCCATCCCTCGCTTGGCCTGTGGGCGCTGTACGCCCGCCGCAATTTCCGCTGGACCGCGGCCGAAGCCTGGCAATTGCTGCTCGGTCTGTCCATTCCGGCCATGCTCGCGAACCATGTCTGCGTCACCCGCATCGCCTGGTCGTTCGAGGGCCTCAACAAGGATTACGTCGCGGAGCTGCACGCCCTCTGGATCGCCCAACCGCCGTGGGGCTGGCTGCAAATGGCGGTTCTGGTCGTTGCCTGGACGCACGCCTGCCTCGGCCTCACCTTTCTGCTCCGCCTGCGCCGCTGGTGGCCGGGATGGGCCGCGCCATTGCTGGCATTTGCCATTCTGTTGCCGGCGCTCGCTTTGCTCGGCTTCGCCGCGGGCGGCCGCGAGCTCTCCCGTCTCCTGGCCAATCCCGCTTTCAAGCTTGCGCATCTGCCGGTCACCGTCACCGGCAATGCGGTGCAAAAGGCGCATCTCGCCTCGTTGCGCAATTGGTTCCTGATCCTGTATGCCGCGGCGATCGTAGTTGTGCTTGCCGCGCGCGGCGTTCGACGCCTGCTGGAGCGGCGCCGCGCCCTCGTGACCATACGCTATCCCGGCGGCACCAAACTGCGCATGACGCCTGGCCTTGCGGTGCTGGATGTCAGCCGCTTGCACGACATTCCGCACGCCAGCATTTGCGGCGGCAAGGGGCGCTGTTCCACCTGCCGGGTGCGCGTGCTGTGGTCCGCCGCGCCGCTGCCATCCCCGGCCGCGCATGAACGGGCGGTGCTGGAAGGGATCGGCGCCGATCCAAACCTCGTGCGCTTGGCCTGCCAACTGCGCCCGGCCGCCGATCTTTCCGTGGTGCCGCTGATTCCGACCGAGGTCGCCGGCGAATTCGTCGCCGGCCGTATGCATCGCATCCCTGGCGACGAGCGCTTTCTCGCCGTCATGTTCATCGATCTGCGCGGGTCCACCGGCCTCGCCGAGCGCCACATGCCGTTCGACAGCGTTTTTCTGGTGGGCCGCTTCATCGCCACGGCGACCCGCGCGGTGGTCGCCAGCGGTGGGCGGCCGGTGCAGTTCCTAGGCGACGGGCTGCTCGCTCTGTTCGGGCTGGAAGCACCACCCGACCGCGCCTGTCGCCAGGCTTTGGCCGCGGTTACCGCGGCGCAAGCGGAATTCGCGGCGCTGGCGCCGTTGTTCGACCAGCAGACCGGCGAGAAATTACGCTACGGCATCGGCGTGCATTGC
>DATJOH010000466.1:0-27158 GCA_035507235.1 Acetobacteraceae bacterium | reverse complement strand
GAAGGGCTGTGATGAACCTCGCTGACATAACACAAATCTCGCAGACGCTCGGCTCAGCTGCGGTCGTCGCGTCGCTCATCTTCGTGGGCGTTCAAATTCGTCAAAACACCAAGACCGCGCGGGCGGTGTCGCATCACGCTGTCTCCGAGGCACTCAACCGAGTAAATCTTGTGTGGGCACGGGACAGCGAGGTCACCAGGATATGGCTCTCGGGGATGAGCGACCGAGGCGCGCTTACGCCGGAAGATCGATGGCGTTTTGACTCAATGGTGCGCGCCTACCTGCACGTCTGTGAAACCATGTATACACAGGCGAGGTTGGGCGCTGGCGATTATGGCATCGTCATGGCCGAAGAAAACGGCATCAAGCACGTGTTTGCGTCGCTCGGTGTCAGAGATTGGTGGTCAGAAAATCCATTCGGCTTTTCACTGGAGTTTCGAAAATACCTCGAAAAGCTCACTAACCCACGATAGTCAGGTTGGTCCGCTCTCGTGGAGGTGTGCTAAGGCTCCTCAACCTTCGCTTTCTGCGTGATCGTGCTCGCAGGCCGAGAGCTACGTCGATCCTTCCTTTATTAGTCGCTTTGGCGTGGCGTCGCTTACGATCCCAGTTACGCCAATTGCGCTGCTCGCATTTGTGTAAGTCGGGCCGGGGGGGGCGCCAACAGGCGGCCCAAGTGGACAGGGGTGGCGCTGCGCTCGTTCCTGTGCGACGCCTTTTCGTCCTCTGCCCGTGGGAACGCTATGGCATTAGTGAAAACCTCTCAACTGCAACGCGAGAAGCCGCGGGAACCGCCGATCGCAACTACCCCCAAGGCCGTGAACCAGCGTCGGGCCGACGTGAGGTCACAGGCACGACAGCAGAAGGCGGCTGAACGAATTGGTGCGGCAACGGAACAGTTTGCCAGCGGCGTCACCCAGGCGTCGCTCGCCGCGGAGGAATTGCGGCGGTCCTTGGAACAAATCGCGGCGGCCGCACAGGAAGCCGCCGGCGCGGCGCAGGAATCGCAAGCTGCCATTACCAGCCTCGGCAGCATTTTCGCCCAGGCGCGGGGCCAGGCGGACGCCGCGTGCCGCAGGACGGAGACACTGCAAACGTTGCTGCTGGAGGTGGCGCGCCAGATCGAGGGTTCGGTGGCAGCGTTGCAGGACAGTGCGGCGCGGCGGTTACGCGCGGTGGAAGTGGCGGCGACGCTGGAAACCCAGGCGATCAATATCGGCGAAATTACCCGTGCGGTAAGCGATATTGCGGACCAGACCAATCTGCTGGCCTTGAATGCGGCCATCGAGGCGGCGCGAGCGGGTGAGCACGGGCTCGGCTTTGCCGTGGTGGCCGACGAAATCCGGGCGTTCGCGGAAACATCCGACAAAAGTGCGCGCGATGTGCAGGGCCTGGCCGAGGCGATCGGCGACGAGATCCGGGCGATTGCCTCGCGTATCAGGGATGCCGCCGAGCGGGCCGGGGCCGAGGCGGCGCAGGGCCGCGATGTTGTCAGTAAACTCGCCGGCGTGCGCGGGGAAATGACTGCGTTGACCGTAAGCGCCCAGGCGATAGAGGTCGCCTCCGGCGAGGCCGAGCGCGCGGCGCGCGAAGCACAACGTGGCGCTGAACAGGTTGCGAGCGCTGCCGAACAGCAATCCGCGGCGACCGCGCAGGCGCAGCGCGCGGTGCAGCAGCAGAGTGCGTCGCTCGACCAGAGCCAGACGACCGCGCGCGCGTTGGCCGTGCTCGCGGAAGGATTGCAGGTGACCAGCGGCGAGGCGGATGCAACCGAGGTGGGTTCGGCGGCTGAAGAACTCTCAGCGACAGTGCAGGAGCTTTCCGGTGCCGCCAACGAGATACTGGCCGCCATCGACGAAATCAGCCGTGGCGCTCAGGCGCAGGCGGCGGCCACCGAACAATCGGCCGCCGCCATGGCGCAGATCGAACAGGCGGTGGCTGCCACCGGGGCCGCCGCCGAACAGGCGGTGATGCGGGCAAGTGACGTCTCACCGCTACTCCGTGACGGGCGGCAGGCGGTAATCGCGCTTGGCGCCAGCGTGGAAGACGCGGTGCGCGAGACGGAAGCGGTGGCCGGCCTGGTGCGCAACCTCGAGCAGTCGAGCCGCCGTATCGAGAAAATCGTCGATCGTATCGGCCTCGTTGCGGTTCAGACCAACATGTTGGCGGTGAGCGGCGCGGTTGAGGCGGCGCGGGCGGGCGATGCCGGCCGAGGCTTTGCTGTGGTGTCTGGGGATGTGCGCGCATTGGCCCGCGATTCGGCGGAGAATTCGGACCGCGTGAAGGACCTCGTCCGCTCGATCCAGGACCAGGTGGCTGCCGTCAGGCGCGAACTGGAGGCGATTGCCGCGGCTTCGAAAGGCGAAATCGACGCCAACCGCGCAATCGTCGAAAAACTTGACGGTGTGGAGGGCGCGATCGGCGCGATCCATAAGGATGGCCTGGAAATTCTTGCGGGGGGCGAAAAGGTGCTCCAGGCCACGCGGGAGGTCCGCGCCGGCACGCAGCAGATCGCGGCGGCCGCGGACGAGGCGGATGGCGCGGCCGCGCAGGCGGCGGCGGCGGCGCGAGAGCAGGCACAGGGTGCGGAGGAACTCGCGGCGGCGATCGAAGAAATCGCGAGCCTCGCCGACGAACTCCAAATTGCCAAAGCCTGACGGAATGGACGGTGTGCCGCGCCTGGACGCGTCCGGACAGGCACTGCGGTTCTCAGTAGCCGGCGAGGAATTTTTCCTGCCTTGCGCCGAGGTGGCTGAAATCATACGGCCGCGCACGTTGACACGCGTGCCGAATGCGCCGGCGACGCTGCTTGGCGTGCTTAACCTGCGTGGCACTGTTCTGCCGGTACTGTCGCTGGCGATGATGCTCGATCTCGGGGCGGCCGCGGCTGGCGCAAGCATTATTGTGCTGGACCGCGCCGCGCCTGTCGGACTTCTCGTCGACGAGGTCACGGCGCTGGGGAGCCCTGGCGGCGCGCGGCGCGCGGACGTGCACGCGGTGCTGGCGCGGGATTTTCCTGCCGCTGCGCGCCGTGGTCACGTCAGTCGGCATGCTACCGGCGCCGGGCCGCGGGGACATGCACCCGCCTCGGTGACGCGGCAGGACGAAGACGTGCTGCTGGGGTTTCTGCTCGCGGGCCAGGAATATGCGCTGCGGCTCGACGAGGTTGCGAAAGTCATTGCACTGCCCGCGGAAACGGTGCTGCTGCCGCGCGCCGAGGCGGCCATGCCGGGGGTGGTTTCGCTCAATGGCCGGCTTCTGCCGCTGGTGTCGTTGCGGGCGCTGCTCGGCCTGCCACCCGACATCGCGGGTTCCAGCCGCGCGCGCGTTATGGTGAGCGATATCGGCGGTGCGTCCGTCGGCCTGCTGGCAGATGCCATGACCGCCGTGTTGCGCGTTCCGGCAAGTAACATCGACAAGGTGCCGCCGGTTCTGACGCGCGGCCGCGGCGAGGCGGAAATCGCGTCGATCTGCCGCCTGGAGGGTGGTGCGCGACTAGTGGCGGTGCTTGCGCCCAGCCGCCTGTTCGACAGTGAAACGCGGCGGCGCATCGCGACGGCAACGGCGCGGGAGACGGTGGGAATGCAGGAGCGCGAAGCCGGGGAAAGCCGTCAGCAGGCGAAATTTCTGGTCTTTCAGCTCGGGCCAGAAAGCTACGGATTGCCGATCGACGCCGTGGAAGAAGTGGTGCGCCGGCCAAACGAACTGACGCGCGTGCCGCAGGCGCCCGGCTTCGTGGAAGGTGTCATGAACCTGCGTGGCCAGGTGGTGCCGATTATTGATCAGCGACGACGATTTGCGCTTCCGGAGTCGGAACATGGCGGTGGACAGCGCATTATCGTGGTGCGGATGGAAGGATTGCGCGTGGGCTTCGTCGTGGATGCGGTTTCCGAAGTACGCACCATCGCCGTAACGGCGCTGCAGGCTGCGCCGGCGCTGGCGTGCGACGGCAGCGCAACCTTCGACCGCGTCGCGACGAGCGAAACAGGCGGCAACGTCATTCTGCTGGTCGATGCGAAAGCGTTGCTCGACCGAGCCGAGCGGGAGGTGCTGGCCGCGCTGGATGCCAGGGATGTGGCGGCCGCGTGATTAAGCTGCTCGTCGTGGACGATTCCGCGCTGATGCGGCGTCTGCTGGGCAATCTCTTTGCGGCGGAAGGCGATTTCACAATTTCACTGGCGCGCGATGGCCTGGAGGCGTTGGCCCGGCTGGACGATTTCGCACCCGACGTCATCACCCTCGATGTCCAGATGCCGCAGTTGGACGGCCTGGCTTGTCTCGATCGGATCATGCTCGCCAGGCCCTGCCCGGTGGTGATGCTGTCCGGCGTGACGGAAGAAAGTGCGGACATCATCCTATCCGCAATAGAGCTCGGGGCGGTCGATTTTGTTACGAAACCGGCTGGCGCCATTTCGCTTTCTATGCAGGAATTCGGCCCGCGGCTGGTAAGCACAGTGCGTGCCGCCGCGGGTGCGCGCGTGCGCCGCAGCCGGCGGCTGGTGGAGCGCTTGCGCATGCGTTCCGGAAGCGGGGTTGCGAGATCGGCGGATGGCGGTCGGTCCAGATTGCCGTTCCGCCGCGACATAGCGTTCGGCGGGGCGGCGGATCGCGTGGTGCTGGTAGGGTGCTCCACCGGCGGACCGCCGGCCCTGGATGCCCTGCTGGCGCCGCTGCCGGCGAACTTCCCATGGCCGATCGTCATTGCCCAACATATGCCGCAGACCTTCACCGCCGCGCTGGCGCGCCGGCTGGACCGCCTTTCCGCCCTTGCCGTGCAGGAGGTGACGCGACCGGTGCGTCTGGCGGCCGGGCAGGTTTATGTCGGCAGGGGTGATGCCGACATCATTCTCGATCGCCGCCCAGACGGGCTTTATGCCGCCCCGGCGCCTGCGTTGCCGGAATATATCTGGCATCCGAGCGTGGACCGTCTGGTGGCGAGCGCCTTGCGCCAGATGGCGGCGCACGGCCTGATCGGCATATTGATGACCGGCATGGGCAGCGACGGCGCGCGCACCATGGCGCAATTGCGCGGCGAGGGCGGCCACACCATTGCCGAGGCGGAGGAAACCGCCGTGGTCTGGGGTATGCCGGGCGAATTGGTGCGAGCCGGCGGGGCGGAAATCGTCGCGCAGCGGGACGATATCGCGGCGCGACTGCTGGCATGGGCCACGTGAGCGGCGCCGAACTGCTGCCGGCGCTGAGCCCCGACGATCTGCGGCGCTTCTGCGAATTCCTCTACCGACGCACCGGCATTTCCTATAATGAAACGAAACGATATTATATCGAGCGGCGTGTGGCCGAGGGCATGTCGCGGGTCGGCATCGGAAATTTCAGCGAGTATCTCACGCAACTCTCTAGCGGCGCGCCGGAAGCTGAACGGCTGGTCAACAGCTTCACTGTCAACGAAACATATTTCTACCGCGAGGAGCATCAGCTGCATTGTCTCGGCGCGTCCATGCTGCCGGAAATCGTCACCCATCGCGGTCCTGGGGATCTTGTGCGCATCTGGTGCGTGCCCTGTTCCACCGGGGAGGAACCATATTCCGTCGCCATCTGGCTGCTGGAGAACTGGGCGCTGGTGGACGCGTATCATATCGAAATAGTCGGCGCCGACATCGATACCCAGGTGCTGGAGGCGGCGGTAGCTGGCTATTACGGCGAACGCGCGCTGAGCCGCCTGTCGGCCGAGTTGCGCAGCCGGTATTTCGCGCCCGCAGGGGAGGCGAAGTGGCGGATCATCGAGGATCTGCGAGAATCGGTGATTTTCAGGCCGGTCAATATCGTGAGCCAGGCGAGCATGGCGCGGCAGGGCAGGTTCGACGTGATCTTGTGCCGCAACGTGCTGATCTACTTCGATGACGCGTCCCGCCTGCAGGCGGCGGAGAATTTGCATGCCGCACTGCATCCGGGGGGATTCCTGTGTCTGGGGCACAGCGAATCGATGAGCCGCATATCGGATCGCTTCATGCTGCGACGGTTCCCCGATGCCATCGTCTATCAGCGCTCCATTGCGTAGCCGGTGCGCCCTTGTCCACGGAGGGTGACGTGCCGCGGGGGACCGGCGATGACGGCGGAACGGCGCCAGACGAACTTCTGGAGCAGTTTCTGATCGAAGGGCGCGAACTGGTGCAACTCGCGTCCGATGACCTGCTGGCGTTGGAGCGCACCCCGGCGGACCGAGCGCGGCTCGATAGCGCCTTTCGGGCAGTGCACACGCTAAAAGGCTCGGCGGCCCTGGTGGAGTTCGCGCCCATGGCGGCTTCGATGCACGCCGCCGAGGACCTGCTGGGCGCGGTGCGCTCGCAACGTGTTACCGCTGGGCCGCCGGTATTCGACGCGCTGCTCACGTGCATCGGTGCCGCCGACGGCTGGATCAACGTCATCGGGCGGACCGGCATGTTGCCGCCGGACGCAGAGGCGGAGGCCGCCCGGCTGTGCGCGGTGCTGGCCGCAGCGCTCGCGGCAGCGGTTACCGGCGGCACAATGGCCGTCCAACCGCCGGCAGTCTCGCGCGCGGCTGCTGGAGATGCGTCCTGGGTTGGCCACTTGCTGGCACGGGCGCACGCCGATGCCGCTGCCGCCGCCCAAGCCGTGAGCGCGGTTCGCTACGCGCCAACGCCCGATTGTTTCTATCTCGGCGATGACCCGATCCGGCTCGCGCGGGCTATTCCGAAGCTGAAATTCCTGCACATCGACATGATTGCGGAACCGCATCCCAAAGATTTCGATCCCTTTGCCTGCAGGCTGTTGATCGAGGGGTTGAGCGGCGCGCCGCCTGGCGAACTGCAGACCGTGTTCCGGCTGGTGCCAGATCAAGTGAGCATCGTGGCGATCGAGGATGCGACCGGCGGCACGCCGGACCAAACGCCCGGCGCCGATGCGGCTGCGCGCACCCTGCGCGTGGATGCGGCCAGGGTAGACAAGCTGCTCGATATCGTCGGCGAATTGATGGTGGCGACCAACGGTTTGTCCGGGCTGGCGGCGCGAACGGCCAACCCGCAGCTGGCGCGGGACCTGCGGGCGCGGCAGGCGGAGTTCGACCGGCTCACTGGCTCGCTGCACCGCGCGGTGATGGGCATGCGCCTGCTGCCGCTGGACCGGACATTTCGCCGCCTGCCGCGGCTCGTGCGCAGCACCGCCATGCAGCTTGGCAAACAGGTGGCGTTCGAGGTGGCCGGGGCCGAGCTGGAGGCCGACAAATCAATTGTGGACGGCCTGTTCGAACCGCTGCTGCATGTGCTGCGCAATGCCATTGATCATGGCATCGAGGACGCGGCGGGGCGGCACCTTGCGGCGAAGCCTGAGGTCGGTCGGTTGGCGCTTCGGGCAAGCCGCGGGGCGGATCACATCGCGATCGAAGTGGCCGATGACGGCGCCGGCATTGACCCCGCCGCCATCCGCGCCGCCGCGCAGGCTCGGGGCATGCTCGATGCCGCCGCGCTCAATCCGCTGGATGAGCGGCAATTGCTGGAATTGATCTTCGTGCCAGGTTTTTCCACCGCCGCCGCGGTGAGTGACGTCTCCGGTCGCGGGGTCGGCATGGAAACCGTCCGCACCAGGATCGAGGCCTTGGGCGGCCAGGTCGCGGTCGCGAGCACGCGGGGCGTCGGCACCACCATTCGCTTCACCCTGCCGCAATCCGCCATGGTCACACCGGTGATAACCGTGCGGGTCGGACGCGAGGTTTTCGGCATTCCCATGGACACCGTGGCCGAAACAGCCCGGATTCCGGCGTGCCGGATACTGCCTATCCGCGGTGGCGAGGCGTTCGTTTTGCGGGACCGTACGGTTCCCCTGCTGGGTCTGGCGGATCTGCTGGGCATGGCGAGGGCGCCGCGGGGCGGGGAAAGCGCGTACGCCCTGATTTGTGACATTGACGGGGCGGCGGTGGGCGTTGAGGTGGACGCGTTCAACGAGCGGATGGAGGTGCTGGTCCGCCCGCTGAGCGGGCTGCTCAGGAGCCTGCCTTCGGTACTCGGCACCGCCCTGCTCGCGGACGGCCGGTTGCTCTTAGTGCTTGATATTGTGGAGGTTATCGGATGACCGTTCGCGCGCACGACCAGGCGGTATCACTGGAGGGCGAGTGCGGGCTCGCGGATGTGGAGCCGCTGCTGGGCCATCTGCGGGCGGCACGTCCCGCGCCACTCGATCTTTCGCGCGCGACGCATCTGCATGCGGCCTTGTGGCAGGTGCTGTTGCAGTATCGGCCTGAAATCCAGCGGCCGGCCGAGGAGCCGTTCCTGAAGGCCTGGTTGATGCCGTTGCTGACCGACGGTGCCGCCGCGGGGCCGCGATGACGGAACCGATCGCACTGGCGCCGGGTTTCCCAGCGATGCCATCAAGCAGACAAGAGCCCGACCGGCGCCCTGCGACGGTTCGACAACCGGGTTTGGGAGCCTTTGTATGACCGTGACCGTGTTGATCGTGGACGACAGCAAGCTGGCGCGCATCGTAACGGGCAAGAAACTGGCCGCCCTGCAGCCGGAGTGGCGCCGGCTTGAGGCCAGCAATGCCGACGAGGCCATGGCAATGGTCAGGGAATCTCCGGTCGATGTTGCGCTGGTCGATTATAACATGCCCGGACGAAATGGGCTGGAACTGGCTGCCGAGTTGCGCGCGCTTTGGCCGACCATGCCGATTGCCGTCACCACCGCGAATGTCCAGGATGAGATCATTGCGAACACGCGGGCCGTCAACGCGGTCTTCGTCGCCAAGCCCGTAACGGAGGAGGGTCTGTCGTCTTTTGTTGCCGGTGCTGCGCTGCGCTTGCGAATGCCGAGCTGATGACTGGCGGGAGCGTTGAGCTTGACGAATTGGAGCGGGATGCGCTGACCGAATTGGTGAACATCGGTGTCAGCCGCGCCGCCGCAAGTCTGCGCAAGATGGTCGGCGAACAGGTATTGCTGTCGGTCCCCTCGGTGGAAATCGTCAGCCGCGCAGTGGCGGCCTCGCTCATCGGGGAGCGCGAAATTGAGGAGCTGGTTGCGGTGCGCCAGGATTTCTCGGGCGCCTTCTCGGGTCGCGCGTTGCTGATCTTCCCGCATGCCAACAGCCTGGAACTGGTGCATGCGGTGCTCGGCGACGCTGTTGGTGCCGACGAGCTGCCCTCCATGGAGGAAGAGGCGCTGGCGGAAACCGGCAATATCATTCTGAACGGCTGTCTCGCCACCATGGCGAACATGCTGCGCCAGCCTTTGGTCATGTCGTTACCGGTGGTCCTGCGGGGCGACAGTCCGCATCTGTTCGAGGTCATCGCCGAATTCGGCAGCAGCGGCCCGGTGTTGTTTCTTTACATAAACTTCTCCGTGCGGGAGCGCGACATTCGCGGCTATATCGCCATGCTGATGGACCTTCCGTCGCTGGAAGCGCTGAAGCTGTTGATCAACCGTTTCATTGCTCACGTCATGGATGACGATGTCAACAACGCCATTTGATTTCAAAGCCGGAACCGATCGTCTGATTGGTGTCGGTGCACGTGATCGGGACTCTGGCCGGGCAGCGGATCAGGACGCCGTGGCGGAATTACGCTGCCTTGCCGGACCGATGTTCGATGCCATGGACCATTGCGGCGTTGCGATGGCGGTCTTCGATGCGCAGCGCGCGCATAATCCGATCATCTTTGTAAATGCGGCGTTCACGCAATTGACTGGGTGGTCGGCAGCGGACGCGATCGGCCGCGGCGGCGATATTCTGCATGGACCGCAAACCAATCTAGCGGCGATTGCGCGCATCGCCGCTGCCTTCGGTTCGGCAAGCGCGATCGAGACGGAAATTCTCCACTATCGCAAGAATGGCGGTCGATTCTGGAATGCCATGGCGGCGACACCGATTGAGGACTCGACCGGCGAAGTCGCGTTTTTCCTCGTCACACATAACGACGTAACGGAGCAGCACGACGCCGCCGTAGCGGCCGCGTTGTCGCCGGATGCGGCGGCATTGGCAGAGTCTCGAGAACGCCTGCGCATTGCATTATCGTTTTCCGGTATCGCTGCGGCGTGGGAATGGCATATCGCGGACCGCCGCGTGGTTGGCGACATGCGGTTCGCATTGCTGTATGGCCTGACGGAAGCAGAGGCGGCGCGCGGCGTACCCGCCAGCACTTTTTTCAGCGTTGTGCATCCAGAGGATGAGCCGCGTATTCGCCTGGCCGTGGGTGCCATGCTGCGCGGCGCGCAGGTGTTCTCCAAAGAATACCGGCTGCAACTGCCTGACGGCACCATGCGATGGGTGCACGCGCGCGGTCGGTGTCATTACGATGACCAGGACCGGCCCGTACGGTTCAGCGGCGTGTTGGTCGACATAACCGAGCAGAAGCGGGCCGAGGAACGGCTGCGCATTGCGGAAACCGCCGGCGGCGTGGGAACCTTTGCCTTTGTCGAAGGTTTCGGTACAGTTTCGGTTTCGCCGGAGTTCTGCTCGCTTCTGGGCCTGTTTCGGTCGCGTGATCTGCCTGTCCGCACCATCAACGCCGTGGTTCTTCCGAACGACCCGCTGATCATCGATGCGCATGCAAGCGCTTTGCCAGGCACGGTCGCGGAGGCGGAATTCCGCATCCGGCGGCCCGATAATGGCGAGACGCGTTGGCTGATGCGGCGCGGCGAATATCTGCGCGATCTGGAAACTTCCGACCTTCGCTTTTGCGGCGTAATTTACGACATCACCCACGCCAAGCAAATCGAACAGGAATTGCGCACTTTGAATGAAACGCTGGAAACGCGCGTGGAAGAACGCACACGCGAGCGCGACCGCATCTGGCAGGTCTCCCCCGACCTTCATGTCCTATGCGACGGCGATGGCATTTGCAAAAGCGTCAACCCGGCATGGCAGCGCGAACTTGGCTATCCGATCGCTTCGTTGCTTGGCCGGAAACTAGCGGATTTCATCTATCCCGACGATCGCGCCGCGATCGACAGTGCCGTATTGCAATTGCGGCGTGCCGAAGGCGTCGCAAATGTCGATGCGCGAGTGGTTGTGACGGGCGGCGGCATTCGCGATTTCAGCTGGACTTTCGTTCCAGAACAGGGCCAGTTCTTCGCCGCTGGTCGCGATGTAACGCATCGTAATGAATTGGAAGCGCAATTGCGGCAGAGCCAGAAGATGGAGGCTGTCGGTCAGTTGACGGGCGGCATCGCTCACGATTTCAATAATCTACTCACGGGCATTGCGGGTGGCATGGGGTTTCTGCGCACGCGTATCGCGCAGGGCCGCCTGGAGGAAGCCGAACGCTACATAACGGCCGCGGAAACTGCCGCTGAACGGGCGGCATCGCTCACCCATCGACTATTGGCGTTTTCGCGCCAACAAGCCTTGGAACCGAAATCCACCCAGGCGAACGCGCTTGTCCGGGATGTGCAGGACCTGGTGCAACGCACCGTTGGCCCGCAAATCGCGGTGGAAACGCGGCTGGCAGCGGATCTTTGGTTGACGCGATGCGATCCGAACCAGCTTGAGAATGCGGTTCTTAATCTCGCCATCAATGCGCGCGATGCAATGCCCGAAGGTGGGCGGCTGATGATCGAGAGCGAAAACGTCACATTGGATGGCCAGGCCGCGGCGGCTCACACCATGGAGCCTGGGGAGTATGTCACGATTTCGGTGGCCGACACGGGTTGCGGCATACCATCGGACGTTCTCCCACGGGTATTCGACCCTTTTTTCACGACAAAGCCTCTAGGGCAGGGCACCGGGCTTGGACTTTCGATGGTCTACGGATTTGTCAAGCAATCGGGAGGCGGCGCGAGGGTCCGCTCCAACGTCGGCGCCGGAACCACGGTTACTCTGTTCCTGCGCAGATATGAAGGCGCAGAACCGGCAGGGCCTGCAACCGCCCTATCAAACTGCATTGTGGCAGGCGTCGGCGGCCGCACCATCGTTGTCGTCGACGACGAGCCTTTTGTCGCCATGCTCGTCGTCGATGTGGTGGAGGAACTGGGCCACGTGGCGCTTGATTTGCCAAACGCAAAATCGGCTTTGGAGGTGCTGCAATCGGATTGCCACGTGGATATGCTGATAACGGATATCGGCTTGCCGGGCGACATGAACGGCAGGCAGCTCGCCGACCTAGCGCGCCGCGCCAGGCCCGGCCTTAAAACGCTTTTCGTTACAGGATATGCGCGCGGCGGCGCACTTGCCGATACTAACCTTGAGTCAGGCATGCATGTCATGACCAAGCCTTTCTCGCCCGAATTACTGGCGCGCCGGATCCAGGAGATTGTGTCCGGGCCCTAGTGCGCCCCTAGAGCGGCACCATCCTGACTGGAAACTCCCCTGCAGCCGTCTCGCCGCTCTAGCTCTTTGTTTCAGCGAGCATTTTTATCAGCCTTCGACAACCGCACCTGCTTTCAGCGATTCCAGCCAGGCTGATAATGCTCTAGCGGCGGCGGCCTTAAGCAGTTTGGCGAAGTCTTTTTTCGACCAGCGGACTGCATTGGCCGCGCGGCCGCGCTCGCCCTCGGTGGGCCCCGGTTGTTTGACCTTGGCCGCAACACGGTTTGGCAGACGACATGCTCGGTTTGCTCACGACGACTGGATAACCTCCAATACCGCCGAAGCGAGCCACTTCAATGTCAACGGCATGTTTACGCTCACGGGCGGCACTACGAGCGTTGCGGCGCTCGATTTCGTTTATACCGGGGCCAGCAATGATGCGTATGACAAGAATAATTCCGAGCTTACTCGTGGCAGACTTAAAAATGACGGATCATGTGTTGGGCTGCTCATATGCGTGACCTCGCGCCGCGCTTGAAGGGTTGACGGATTTTGCCTGTTTGCAACCGACGATTTCTGAAGCACAGTGGCGTCAATCAAGGATGAAGGTCGCCGTGGCGCCTGGGAAGGAAGCAATATGATCTCAAAACCGGGTGTGGCGCGGCGACATGGCTGGTATCATGGCTGGAACATCGTCGCGGTCGCGATCCTCGCGCAGATCGCAGGCAATGGCCTAACGGTGAATGCTTTCTCGCTCTTTCTCCACGATTGGGCCGCGGCGCTCGGTACCAAGATCAGCACACTGCAGCTAGGGCTGGCGGCCATGGGATTAGGCAGCGCGCTGCTCTCTCCGTTAGCGGGAGTGGCCGCCGACAAGTATCCCGCACGCTTGTTATTCGGCGTCGGCCTCGCTGGCATGGCGCTCTTCCATATCGGTATTAGTTTCGTAACCGCAACATGGCAATTTCTGACGCTATTCGGACTTGTGCTGCCCGGCGCGCTTGTCGTTTCAACCATGCTGACGGCGAACGCCTTGGTGTCCCGCTGGTTCGTCCGGCGCCTCGGACTAGCTCTGGGCCTCACGGCTTTCGGCCTCGGCGCGGCCGGCGCCATACTTCCGCCAATTATCGCCGCGGCGATGCCAGCGTTGGGGTGGCGGATGGTCTGGCGCATCGCCGGTGTGATCATTGCTTGTATCATTCTTCCTGCCGCCCTCATGGTAATGCGCGACCGGCCCACAGAGCGCGACGGATTGGACTACCTCACCGGCAAACGTGAGGCAGTGCCACATAGCAGAGGCGAGCCCAGTAGGGTGCGCTGGCGTGATATCCTCAGGCGGCGGAGTTTCTGGCTGCTGCTGCTCGCGTATTTGCCGATGCTGGCGCTGTATGGGGGATGCGCACAGAATCTCGAGCCGATTGTAACGAGCCGTGGCCTGAGCCAGTTAACGGCCGGCGCATTGCTTTCGGCGCTCAGCGTCTCCCAAGTTGCCTCCACACTTCTAATGGGCATGCTCTCCGATCGGTTTGGCAATAAGTTGCCCCTGCTTGGTCTGGCCCTCGCGACCGGCATCGGAGGACTGATCGTTGCGTTCGGCCAGGGAATTGCCAGCCTAGGCATAGGGTTTGTGCTGGTTGGTCTCAGTAGCGGTCTCTGGCCGCTCCTGGCGGCGGCTGTTGCGGCTGAGTTCGGCGCGAATGCGGTTGGTCGCGCTTTCGGACTCCTCACACTCTTCATTCCGGTGATTGCTCTAGCACCTTTTGTCATCGCCAAAACACACGAAGCGACCGGGAGCTATACACCTGGCCTGACCGGCCTCGCCGTCTTGGCCGGCCTCGGTGCCTGCGCATGCCTGTTTATGCGCGAGCGGCACCGCGGACGGGATGACGATGCAGGGAATGCGCCAGCGCTCAATGAGGCGGTGGCGCCGATCTGCTGATCCGGACATGATGCTTGGCCCCGAGACGGCGCCGCGCACCTTCCGGACCTTGCCAGATCGTTGCGTATGTGTGATATTTCGGAATATTCCACTACCGATAATAATTTCTGTGCAGCATGGCGGGCACACGAATGCGATCGGCGGCCGGTGGGTGGAAGAAGGCGGACGCCGTCATCCTGGGCAGATAGATTGTGCTTGGGAGTTGCGGCGCGCACGTCCTCTGGGCCATGCAAGTTGGCAGAGCAAATTGCTTAATATTATTTGCGCCACCAACCTCGTTTCTTTTCGACGACGGCGCCGGCAGCGCCGACAACGACTGGTTGGATGGCCGGTCCGACCAGCGGTTCTTCCGACGTTACGGGCGCAGGATCTGCGACAACGGACGCTTCATCGGCCAGCGCCGCGGGAGCGACTTCGCCGTTCCCATTAGTTGGGGATGGCGCTGATGGTGATGACAAGACGTTAACCGTTTCACTCTGTTCCAGCAGATCAAAAATATCGACGACATTGCCGAACGGATCTGCGGGCGTAGGGCCAGCGTAGGTGGCGGCGGGCGCAGGCGGCTTGGCAGTTTCCGGGCGTCGGCGGCTGCGGCTACGGCGGCTACGCCTGGCGGATTCGCTCGCCTCGTTATCGGCCGGCCGGGGCGCTTGCGCGTCAGGAAGTGGAGCATCGTCGGGGACCGTGTGCACGGCAGCGGCGATCGATTCGGAAGAGCGCGCACCAGGAAATGCGGGCACGTCAACGTCCGGCTGCTCGGCGCCGTCCGGCATCGGAGCGATGGCAGCGGCCACGCTATCCTCGCGTTTGGCGCCGCGGCGGCGACGGCGGCGGCGGCGGCGGCGGCGTTCACCTTCCTCGGCGGTTTCGCCCGGTACGGGCACATCGTCTGAATCACCGCCGGTGGCTTCGACGAGTTCATCGGAATCTGCTTCGTCGCGCGGATCGTCATCCTCCGCCTCGATGGTGGGGGGCGGCACCACAATCGGCGGCGGAGGCATTTCCGGTGCGGCCAGGGCGCGCAGGCGATCGATGCGGATATTTGACGGCGCCAAACTTTCATCGGCAGCAAAGCTGACCTTCATGCCGTACCGCGTTTCGATGTCGGTAAGCCGCAGGCGCTTGTGATTCAGGACGTAGAACGCGATGGCGCCAGGGAGATGCACCAGGATTTCGGCGGCGCGGCGTTTGCTGCCTTCTTCCTCAATTGCCCGCAGCGCGTGTAGGCCGGCACTCTCGGTGCTGCGCACGTGGCCGAGACCGCCACAATGGGCGCAGATCGTAAGACTGGTTTCGGCTATGGAGGGACGGAGTCGTTGGCGGCTCATTTCCATCAAGCCGAAATGGCTGATGTGGCCGACCTGAATACGGGCGCGGTCGTTCTTTAACGCCTCCTTGAGGCGCCGTTCAACGGCTGCATTATTTTTTTTCGACTCCATATCGATGAAATCGATAACAATAAGGCCGGCGAGGTCGCGAAGGCGGAGCTGGCGAGCGACTTCATCAGCGGCTTCCAGATTCGTCCTGAGCGCAGTTTCCTCGATACCGCGTTCGCGAGTGGAACGGCCGGAGTTCACATCGATGGCGACAAGCGCCTCAGCCTGGTTGATGACGAGATAGCCGCCGGATTTGAGCTGCACGGTGGGGCTCAGCATCGCGTCGAGTTGCGCTTCGACTTGCTGGCGGGCGAAAAGCGGGGTGCCGCCATCGCGCCAGAGCTGCACTTTTTTCGCATGCGTAGGCATGAGCATGCGCATGAAGTCGCGGGCGGCTTTCCAGCCTTCCTCGCCATCGACGAGAATCTCGTCGACGTCGCGGGAATAGACGTCGCGTATTGCGCGCTTGATGAGGCTCGCTTCTTCGTAAATCAGCGATGGGGCGACGGAGCGGAGCGTCAACTCGCGGATTTCGTCCCAGAGGCGGAGCAGATATTCGCAGTCACGCTTTATTTCGGGTTTGGGACGGTTGGCACCGGCGGTGCGAACGATGAGGCCCATGCCTCGCGGGATGTCGAGCTCGGCGGTAACTTCCTTGAGGCGGCGGCGATCAGCGGCCGAGGTGATCTTGCGCGAAATGCCGCCGCCACGAGGTGAGTTCGGCATCAGAACGGAATATCGTCCCGCAAGCGAAATATAGGTAGTGAGAGCGGCGCCTTTTGTGCCGCGCTCTTCCTTTACGACCTGCACCAGTATGATCTGGCGGCGGCGAATGACCTCCTGAATTTTATAGCTGCGCATGAAGCGGGGCGTGCGGCGTTCGCGTACCTCCTCGCCGTGGTCGGGCTCGCCGCCGACCGTTTCGGGAGGAGCGTGATTAGCGGCCGGTACTTCCTGTACGCGTGAGCCCAAATATTCGCTACGGTTCGAATCGGATGCGACCGTTTCGGCTTGGGCCACGACATCGTCCAAGTCCGCCTCGGCTTCGGCGGCAACGTCGAACTCGGGTGGGACACTCGATGCGGGTTCCATGGCTTCGGGCGCAGCATCGGCGCCGACGTCGGTGGACCCTGGCTCTGGTTGGTCCGTGGTCTCACCTTGCAACAGCATCGGCTCGATGGCCAGCGGCTCGGCCGAGATTTCGGGCTCCGTTTCGGTCGCGCCGGACTCTTGCTCCTCCCGCTCCTCCTCGGCTCGCGCTTCCTCTTCTTGCATGGCGAGCAGGCGCTGGCGGTCGGCAATCGGGATTTGATAATAATCCGGATGGATTTCGCTGAAGGCGAGGAAACCGTGGCGGTTGCCGCCATATTCGACGAAGGCGGCCTGCAGACTCGGCTCTACGCGCACAATCTTCGCAAGGTAAATATTACCCTTGAGCTGCCTGCGCGATTGCGTCTCGACATCGAAATCTTCGAGGCGGTTACCGTCCAGCACCACGACGCGGGTTTCTTCCGCGTGCGTGGCATCGATCAACATACGCTTGGTCATTAAAGTTGGAACTCCGGCGTGGGCAGCCCGCGCGCCAACCTCGTGGGGGCGCAGCCGCTTTGGCCAATAAGGGTGGAATGGATGGCACGGCGAACCATTGGCGCGCGGCGCCGGACCGCGCGGCGGTCCGGTCTTTCAGCAATGCGGCGAGCGTGTGGTCTGCCATGGCCTTCGATAACCGCCGGCGCCGTCGGGCGCGCGGCGGGATATTTGGGCGCGGGAGTGCGCGGGAATGGACGCCCCCTGGAGGAAGCGCCGCAACCGCCACCCACATGAAGCAAAGGGCACGCTTCTGCAAGGGTGCTCGCTCCGTGCGATGCAGGGGGTAAGTGTGGCGCTAAGACAACATGAACCACGGTTCATCAATGGCTAATCGCGTGGTCTGCATGTTTTGTGTTAGGCACCGCCCATGGCTTTTGACCCGGCCTTTACGCGTCGCCTGCTGCTTGGCCATGGGTTCGGCGCGGCGCTGATCCTGCCCGCGGCGGCGCGGTCGGAGGTAGCGCGTCATTCGGTGCATGCACGCGGGCGGCAGCCGCGGCAGGGCCTTAGGCCGCTGATTATGCTGGATCCTGGGCATGGCGGGAAGGATCCGGGGGCGATCGGAGTTTCTGGGACCTACGAAAAACATGTGGCGCTCGCAACCGCCGGGGATCTGGCGCAGCGACTGGAGGCCAGCGGGCGCTATCGCGTGGCGCTGACGCGGCAGAGTGACGACTTCATCGCGTTGGACGACCGCGTCGCGATCGCGCAGGCGCGTGGGGCAGACATGTTCATGTCTATCCATGCTGACGCCCTGACCAATCACGCAGTGCGCGGGGCGAGCGTTTACACCCTGGCGGCGCACGCATCGGACGCGCAAAGCGCGGCGCTGGCGGCCCGCGAGAATGCGGCCGACCGCTTTGACGGCGGGCGGGAGAGCCAGTTCTCGCCCCAGGTCGCGCAAATCCTCGCGAGCCTGGTCGCTCATGAGACGCGCGTCGGCTCGGCGCGGTTACAGGAGCGCACTGTAGGGAGCTTAGGGCAGGATTTCCTGTTGCTGGAGAACCCGGCGCGACACGCGGCGTTCGAAGTGCTGAAATCGCCGGATATTCCCAGCGTTCTCGTGGAAATGGGGTTCATGTCCAATCCGGAGGACGAGGCAGCATTGCGGCAGGAGGCGCACCGCGCTCGCGTGGCGGCGGCTCTGCACGAGGCGATTGATGCCTATTTTGCCTCGACGGGCCATTTGACGCATATCGCGGGTTAAGGCACCGCCAGCGGAGCGCCGGGCGCCCGTCCACCCACCGGAACAGCTTCATGCCCTCGCCAGAGGATCGTCAGCCCGCCTCGTCGCCGTTGCTCCGCAGCCAGCAGAAGCCGCGGCGGCAGAGTCGTGTGCTGGCCGCCATACGAGCAATTTCGACGCTATTCACCGTGCTGGTCATGATCGGCATCGGCGTCGCAGGCGTGGTCGGGTTTTCCATATACCGAAATTACGCGGCGGACCTGCCGTCGCTGGAAGGTTTGCGCACCTACCAGCCGCCAGTAATGAGTCGGATCTATGCGGGTGACGACCGGCTGATCGCCGAGTTGGCAACAGAACGTCGGGTTTTTGTGCCCTTTGCGGCTATTCCTGACGTGGTGAAGAAGGCTTTTATCGCTGCTGAAGACAAGGATTTCTACCACCACAGGGGCGTCGATCCGCTGGCGATTCTGCGCGCGGCGATAACCGACGTGCAGCGGATCGGTGAGAACAGGCGCCCGGTCGGGGCCTCCACCATTACGCAACAGGTCGCGCGCAACATGTTGCTGGGCTCGAACGAGCGCTCGTTCCGGCGCAAGGCTAAGGAGGCGCTGTTGGCGCTGCGGATCGAGCGAACGCTGACGAAGGAGCGGATACTCGAGCTTTACCTGAATGAAATTTATCTGGGGCAAGGCGCCTATGGTGTCGGCGCGGCGGCGCAGGCCTATTTCGACAAGCCGCTCGACCAGTTGGACATTGCGCAGGCGGCAACATTGGCGGCGCTGCCAAAGTCGCCGACCAACTATAACCCGTTCCGCGAGCCAGACGCGGCCTTGGACCGACGTAATTGGGTGATCGACCGGATGGTGGAGACGGGCGCGATCACTGCCGCGGAAGGTACGGCGGCGAAAAGTGAATCACTCGGACCGAATGCCTATACGCCACCGGCGACTGTGCCCGGATCGGATTGGTTTGCCGAGGAGGTGCGGCGGCGGTTAATCGATCGGTTCGGCCAGGATCAGACGTCCGAGGGTGGGCTGATCGTGCACACAAGCCTCGATCCAACCTTACAACAGGACGCGGACGACGCGCTGCGCGACGGGCTTTTGCATTACGACCACTCGCATGGCGGCTGGCGCGGGCCGGCGATGCATCTGGGTTCCGGCATCGGGCTGCACATGGACTGGGCGGCGCGCCTTGCGGATTTGAAGCGGCCACCAGGCATGCTGACGGAATGGCGGCTGGCGGCGGTGCTAGAAACGACCGCCACGCAGGCGAAGCTTGGCTGGCTTGATGATCGCGGCGCCAATGCGGCAAGCCCTGTCCCGACGATCGGCACTCTGCACCTCTCAGATCTTCTGTGGGCGCGTCCGGCGCGGTCGGACGGCGAGCTCGGTCCCGCCCCCCGCCGCATGGACGACGTGCTCAAGCAGGGCGACATCGTGTTCGTTGAAGCGAAGCCTGGCACCGGGCGCAAGCCAGTGGATCAGCTCGTGCTGCGCCAGGTGCCGAAGGTGGAAGGCGCGCTTGTCTCGCTCGATCCGCGCACAGGGCGCGTGCTTGCTATGTCAGGCGGTTGGAGTGGCGGCGCCAGCCAGTTTAACCGTGCCACCCAGGCGCAGCGCCAACCCGGCAGTTCATTCAAGCCATTCGTCTATTTGACCGCCATGCAGAAGGGCATTTCCCCGAGCGCGCGGTTCCTCGATGAACCCTTCGTGCTCGGGGACTGGCGCCCCAACAACTATGAAATGACGTTCGGCGGCCCGACGCCGCTGCATGTAGCGTTGGAAGAATCGCTGAACCTGGTCACGGTGCGGGTGGCGCAGCACATCGGGATGGATGCGGTCGCGAAGACGGCAATCGCCTATCACTTGGTGGATTCAATGCCACGCGTCCTGCCGGCAGCGCTCGGCGCGGTGGAGACGACCGTGCTGCGGGAGGCGGGCGCCTACGCCTCGTTGGAGCAGGACGGACGCGTTGTGGTGCCAACTCTGATCGACAGCGTGCAGGACAGGGACGGGCAGATCATCTGGCGTCCGCCGGGGCTGGCCGAGGGGCCCGGTGATCCTAATCAGCCGCCGACGTTGCAGGATCCGCGCGAGCAATATGCGAGCGCGGCCAGCGCTTTTCAGGTCCTGAAAATGATGGAAGGCGTCATGCTCCATGGTACCGGACGACCGGTCTATGCTGGGTTCGACCGGCCGATGGCGGGCAAGACGGGGACCAGTCAGGATTATAATGACGGCTGGTTCGCGGGCTTCACGCCTGACCTAGTCACGGTCGTATGGATGGGTTTCGACACGCCGCAAACCTTGGGTGACAAACAGGATGGCGCACACACCGCTGGGCCGATCTGGCACGACTTCATGCAGGCAGCGCTCAAAGATATTGCGCCGCACGATTTCCGCATTCCCGATGGCGTGACGATCGCGCATTGGAACTGCGGTCCGCACGTTTGCGAGGACGCGTTCAAGCCGGACCAGGAACCGGGGGCCGCGGGCGTGGGCGGACTGGACAGCACGGGCACCGACAACGGCGCCGTGCATTCGGTGGATGCGCTCTCAGGGCAGCCTGCCTCGGCGCCAACGCCGCCGGGCGGGACGAGTGTGGACACCAATCTGGGAGGTCTGTATTAGCGCGGCCTCCGGCGGCCCCGGGGAGGTTGCCCCCCTGGATCTCCACTGGAGCCTCAGGCCCCCGCCCCCAATTTTTGAAGCGAACTAAATGGCCGCGGAATCAGAAACACTTCATGAGCAGATCCAGCAGTCGATTGCGCTGCTGAGGAGGCATCTTTGACTGGGATCGGGCAACTGCGCGGCTCGAGGAACTAAACGCCCGCGTCGAAGATCCGGCGCTGTGGAACGATGCCGAAGGCGCGCAGAAAATCATGCGCGAGCGCAACACCCTGGCCAGCCAGACTGAAGGGCTGCTGAAGCTCGAAAGCAATGTCCGCGATACGCTGGAACTGATCGACCTCGCCGAAGCGGAGGACGACGCCGCGATGGTGCAGGAGGGCATCGCGACTCTGCGGCAGCAGGCGGAGGAAGCGAAACGCCGCGAGATTGAAAGCCTGCTTTCCGGCGAGGCCGACGCCAACGACGCCTACCTGGAGGTTAACGCCGGGGCCGGGGGCACGGAGGCACAGGATTGGGCGGAAATGCTGCAGCGCATGTATACGCGCTGGGCCGAACAGCACGGCTACAAGGTAGAACTGCTCGAAACGAGCGAAGGTGAGCAGGCCGGTATCAAGTCAGCAACCCTGCTTTTCTCCGGCCCTAATGCCTATGGCTGGCTGAAGACCGAAAGCGGCGTGCACCGACTGGTTCGCATCTCCCCGTTCGATGCCAACGCGCGCCGGCAAACCAGTTTTGCCAGCGTGTGGGTCTACCCGGTGGTGGACGACGATATCGATATCGAAATCCGCGACGCCGACCTGAAAGTGGATACGTTCCGCGCCTCCGGCGCGGGTGGTCAGCACGTGAACAAAACCGAAAGCGCGATACGCATCACCCACGTGCCAACGGGCATCATCGTCGCCTGCCAGACTGACCGCAGTCAGCACCGCAACCGCGCGACCGCCATGCAGATGCTGAAAGCCAAACTCTACGAGGCGGAGTTGCAGAAGCGTGAAGCTGCCTCCGCGGCGGTAGAGGCGGCCAAAACTGATATCGGTTGGGGCCATCAGATACGCAGTTACGTTTTGGCGCCGTACCAGATGGTCAAGGATCTACGGACCAACGTGGAAACCGGCAATCCTGCCGCAGTGCTGGACGGAGATCTTGATCAGTTCATGGCGGCGTCTCTTGCTCAACGCGTCGGCGCACGGCGCGGGGACGCGGCAGCGTGAACGAGGCGGCGTTGCGCGAGGCAATTGTCGCCGCCTGCCGGACGATGAATGCAATCGGCCTCAACCAGGGCATGGCCGGCAACATCAGTGTTCGCCACGGCGACGCAATGCTGCTTACGCCTAGCGCCACGCCGTATGATCGGATGCGGCCGGAGCAGATTGCGGTCATGCCAATTGCCGGTGCGGCTCCGGATGCGGTGGGGCCAACCAAGCCATCCTCTGAGTGGCAGTTGCATCGCGACCTGCTGCGCGCGCGACCCGATATCGGCGCCTTGGTACATGCTCATGCCCCGCATTGCACGGCGCTTTCCATTGCACGGCGAGGCATTCCCCCCTGCCATTACATGGTTGCCACCTTTGGCGGCGAAGACGTCCGCTGCAGTGGATACGAGACGTTCGGGACGGCGTCGCTTTCCGAAGTCGTGGTGGATGCTATGCGGGACCGCTTTGCCTGTTTGATGGCCAATCATGGCCTGATCGCGGCTGGCGCGGATCTGGATCAGGCCATGTGGCGGGCGACCGAGCTGGAGGCGCTAGCGCATCAATACCTCCTGTCAGTCGCCGCAGGTGGGGCGGTCTTGTTGCGGCCCAGCGACATTGTGGCAGCCCGCGAACAGTTTTTGGCCTACCGGCCGAACTGAGGCCGCGAGGCTCTTGACACAAGCTAGGGTAATAGCGACAGACTAACCAGCTACCCAGGGTTGTGAAGGCCGGGTGGTCGGCGCGAGCGCAGTCGGGCCGCAGTGGTAAAAACACTTCGGAAACGACCCGCCCATGGATGCGCTGCGCATGACTTCCGGTCTCGCGACGAATCGGCGCCCTAAGCCGTCACCGCGCTCGATTGCAGCACACAACGGCCTTCTCTTCGCCTTCGACGTCATGTCCGTGGCCTGCGCCGGCGCGGCCAGCGCGAGCTTCTGTGGCGGCGCGCTGGGGCTCCTACATTTGGTGGCCTGGGAGACCGCGCCCATCCTTCGGGAAGTGCTGCTCGGCAGCATATTAGTTGCGTTGGTGCTACGCGAACCCGATCTCGCGAACCGACATGACTTGCTTACGCCATCGCGCCTCCTCGCGCGCCTTTCCCTGCGAGCCGCCACCGCCACGGGCATCTTGCTGGCAATAGGGCTCGCGACGCGGGGCCTGGGAGACGGCGGCCGCGCCTGGCTGTTTCTATGGTGCACCATGATCCTCGCGACGGTCGGGCTCACGCGCCTCGCCCTTATTTTATATTTGCGCGGCGTGGCGACGGAAGGTGGCCTGCAGGAATCTGTTGCAGTGATCGGTGCGCCTGACGTGGCCGCACGGGTCGCCGCGCGGCTCGCGGAGACGGTTGCGGTGGTACGGGTTATCGACGATTGCGATCCGTTCGAGGAACTTGCCGAGTTCGACGACGATTTCCCGGCCTCCGAAGCCTTTTCGGAGCTATTGGAACTTGCATGTAATGGCAATCTCGATACCGTTATCGTAGCACTGGATGCATCCGCGTCCGAGGAAGCGCCGGCGCTATTGCGACACTTGCAAGCCGTGCCGGTTGAGATCGCGATTTGTCGCGATAGCGGCGCGAGCGCGCTAGCGCCGCGGAAGCTCCGTGTGCTGGGTAACGTTTCGATGGCAATTGTGGCGCGGCGCCCGCCCGCCGGATGGGAAATCCTTGCGAAGGCGATTATGGATAAACTGGGGGCGCTGCTACTGCTAGTCGCGACATGTCCCATTCTGTTGCTGGCGGTCGTTGCGATATCGTTGGAAAGCCGCGGAGAAGTAATATTTCGCCAGCAGCGCAGTGGTTGGGGCGGTCGTCCGTTCACGATCTATAAGCTGCGCACGATGCGTCAGGACGGCGGCTACTTGGCAGGTAAGCAGACAGACCGCAACGATCCAAGATGCACGCGGGTCGGATCGATCCTTCGCCGCACCAGCATCGATGAACTGCCGCAACTATGGAATGTTTTGCGAGGCGATATGTCACTCATTGGCCCAAGGCCTCATGCGGACGTGTTACACAAAGTGGAGCGGGCAGGCTGCGCGATCGTCGCGGAATACGCGCGACGCCAGCGCGTCAAGCCGGGTGTTACCGGGTGGGCACAAATACATGGCATGCGCGGCGCCGTGCGCACCCAGGAGGCGATGTCTTTGCGGCTAGCTTACGACCTTTATTACATAGAGCACTGGTCGATATGGCTGGATATCGCGATATTGTTGCGTACACCTATTGCGCTCGTGAGCGGAAGGAATGCATATTGACGCATCACGTCAACTCTCGCGCGGCGTTAGAGGCGGTGTTGGCAGCAAGCCGAGTTCCGCCGCCCGACTCTACGCAATCTGCGTTAGGGGGACCGGTTATCGGTGCTCCCGTCGATCGCACTTCGGCCATGCTACTCGTACGCGCATTGCCACACCGCCCGCGCCAGGGAACGCCAATCATCCAGATCGCCAATTGCACGGCGCAAGGTCAATCGCGCGAGGTAGCGAGCGCATTGGCGCTAGCATGCGCGAGATTGGTGGGGCGCACATTGCTCGCAACGCTCGACCCATTGCAGGCCGGGGCGCTCGATCCCTCTGACCAAGTCAGACCATTGCCGGATGCATTTGTTCCCGGACTATTCCACTATTGCATTGGACATGGGGCTACCGACGCCAGCATGCTGTTCGGCTTGTTCGCCGAACAGGGGGTGGCAGCTCTAACAGCGCCGTTTCGTATCGCAATCATTGATGTTCCCGAACCGGCGAGCCCAGGTGGGCTCGCACTGGCGCCGTTCTGCGCTTGCACCATGCTGGTGGTAGAGGCGGGCCGTACACCGCTCGCAGCTGTTCAGGCGACAAGCGACCTGATTACCGGTGCCGGTGGCAAGGTGATCGGTACCATCCTGAGCACAGCACGCGCTGAAGCTCGCCGCAGCATGAAAAGCGGTCGATTTATCAGAAAACGCTAGGACTGCCGATTGCGTGCCATGCATCATCTGCGAACATCTCACGCTCATGTTCTTCTAGGCAGACCGGCAGGGCGCCGCGCGCAGGGCGGCCGCAATTGCGTTGCGCATTGGTTTCGCGCGGAGCCTGGCATCATACGGCAAAGGTCGCGGTGCGAGTCCGTCGGCGCGACGTGCAGCGGGATCACGCGACATCCAACTGGTGTTGTCGGCAAGACCCCAGGTTATCAGCACTTTGACCGCAGGCTCATCGAGAACGAGATCGAGATAATTCTTCGCGCACCAAGCCACCGCTCGGTCTCGGGCGTCGATATCTCCAGGCAGAGTGCGATCGCAGACATCGAACTCGGTAACATACAGTATCAGGCCGAAAGAGGCGAGTTCGCGGAGGAAGCGCCTATAAGGTTGTTCGGCGATCCGCAACCATGGTTTAATATGCGCTTCCAGCCCGAAGCCGGTCAGAGGCACGCCGCGCTTCAGCCAGTTCTCAATCAACCGCAAATAGAGTGTGCGTTTCTGCTCCCGGTCCGGGGCATCGTATTCCAAATCGTCATCGTTGATCAGCAGTCGCGCGCCTCCATCCGCGGCACGCGCCTCGCACAACGCGTCCGGCACGTAGTCAGGGCCGAGGGCGCGGCGCCAGGGCGTCGTGCACAAGCCCTCCGGCCCGCTAGGCCAGCGCGGATCGATCGGCTCGTTGACGACATCCCAGGAATCGACGTGACCACGATAGCGCCCAACCGTTGCAGCGATATGACGCGCCATGACGGCGGTGCCCCGCCCCTTTGTCAATGCAGTGAGTGTCCAACTGGGCAGCCCGACAGCCCAAACCAAATTATGCATGTGCAATGCGAGGGCGTTTCGCTGTGCGAAAGCAACGATCCGGTCCAGGTCGCCGAACTGGAACTCGCCTTCGGATGGCTCAACCACGGGCCATTTGGCCTCGATACCGGGTGTAAGGATGGCGCATTCGTGTGCGACCAGGCGCGCGTAAGCGGGATCTTGGGCGAGATCGCGCCAAGTGGCTTCGGTACCGAACCGGATATGCCGCGCCGCCGCGAGATCGCGGAGCGGCACATCCACTGTTGGCGTTGCCGACGCGGAGGTGGCGGCTTTGAGGAATTCCCGGCGGCGCATAAAACACTCCATTTCGGTCAGCGCCTCTGCGCCCAGACTGCCATCGCGGCGAGAAATATGCCAGACCGTCGGCAGCCATGAGCGCTGGCGTTCCGAAACTTGCTTTTTTTCTCACGTTTGCCGCACTCGGCTGCTACTTCCTGCTCGGCGCACGGCTGCTGGTGGCCGCCGGCATACCGTATGATGAAGAAGGCGGCTCGCCCTTCCTCAAATTGCACCCCGGCACCTATGTTGCGGCGATCGCCTGCGCGCTTCGGCTTTGTGCCGGTCTCCGTCCGTTATGCGTGTGTTGGCGCCTGGCTGCACGTGATCGTGGGCTTGCGGCGGCGGGTGCGGCCATTTTGTTTTGCGTACTGTATGAGGCGACCCTCAGCGGCGCTGGCGGCCTGGTTATGCTGCTCGACAGTTTCCTCCCGGCCTGCCTCGTCGGCATTTCTCTCGCCGATATGACACCGGAGCAGGCGTCCCGGCTGACCGGCTATTTGCGACTTCTAGTTTTGCTCAATGCCGCCATCGCGCTTGGCGAAATGGCGGCGCACGCGCACCTGGTGCCGTCGGACGATCCGTCCGCGTCACCACGGGCGGAATTTCGGCCCGCCGCGCTCTACGATCACCCGCTGACAGGTGCTGCGGCGACGATGATCGGCGTTCTGCTCGCCCCGCCGCCGCGGCTTGGCGCGCCTTGGCGCGTGGTGTGGCAGTGCGTGCTTATCGCCGCGTTGATATCGTTTGGTGGTAGGGCGGCGATCGCGATGACGTGCGTTGCACTTACCGTACAATGCGGCTGGAAGGCAGGGCGATATATTCTCGCGCGGCGCTTACGGCCGATCGATTTTCGGATGCCATCGCTCTGTGCGTTCGCTGCGATACCGATCTGCTGGCTGTTCAGTACAAGCGGCATGGCGGAGCGCCTAGAGACGCATTCGTACTGGGACCCCAGCGCCGAAACCCG
>DATJOH010000465.1:0-2424 GCA_035507235.1 Acetobacteraceae bacterium | reverse complement strand
GGCGCGGCGCACTGCCGCCTTGTGGTCGCGCGCCAGGGCCAGCCGGGTCGCGATCAGGGCGCGGACGCGCTTGGTGAGTGAGCGGTCGGGCACCAGGGGCGCGGCTTCGGACGCCATGCGGCGGTCCATGAGATCGACGTAGGCTTCCACCAGGTCCGGCGCACCGCCGGGGAACAGCATTCTGGCCTGATCGCCGACGGCGTGGCGCAGCGCGGTTTCCGTCCAGCCGTCTGACGGCACGTGCGGGAGGACGGCATCGATGGCGGCGTCGCGGGCGGCGCTGCGTTCCGGGGGGGCGATCATGCGGGTTGCTCCGCTGGGGGCGGCGGGAAGCGGTTCAGCTCGTCGGTGAAGCCGAAGGTGGAAAAATCGATGACGCGCATCGGGTAGAGAATGCCGTCCAGATGGTCGTATTCGTGCTGCACCACGTTGGCGTGGAGGCCGTCGACTTCGCCGCCGATGTCGCGGTTGTCGCAATCGACGCCGCGATAGCGGATGCGCACCCAGCGCGGCACGGCGCCGCGCAGGCCGGGGATGGAAAGGCAGCCTTCCACGCGGAGCGCGCGGTCCTCGCCGACGGGTTCGAAGCTGGGGTTGATGACAACGGTGGGCCCAAGTGCCTCGCCGCCATTGCGGTCCGGCGGCAGTTGCAGGACGAACAGCCGCAGCGGCACGTGGACCTGTGGCGCGGCCAGGCCGACGCCAGGGGCGTCGCGCATGGTCTCTATCATGTCGGCCGCGAGGCGGCGGATTTCCGGCGCGCCGGGGTCCGGCACGGGCTCCGCTTTCTGCAGCAGCACCGGGTGACCCATGCGCGCGATCTTCAACAGAGCCATGCAACTCCCCGCCGTCGCCCGCGTAAAACCCCCTTGGGGGCGCCAAGGCCCTGTGATATAGGCCCCGCCTCTCCACGGCGAAAGCCGTGGTGCTTCGTCGTGCGCGCGTTCCGGATTGGCCGGGGCGGGCGAGCCCGACGCGGGAAAGGAGCAGGCGGCCAAGTGCAGGTTCTTGTCAGGGATAACAATGTCGACCAGGCGCTGAAGGCGCTCAAGAAGAAGATGCAACGCGAGGGCATTTTCCGGGAGATGAAGCTGCGCCGGCATTACGAGAAGCCGAGCGAGAAGCGGGCGCGTGAAGCGGCCGAGGCAGTGCGCCGGGCGCGCAAGCTGGAGCGCAAGCGGCTGGAGCGCGAGGGTTTCTGAGCGGCGCCGACCGCTCAGGTTTGCTCTTTTTTCTTCCTTAGACGGTGATCGTGTGGCCAGGCGGTGTGCGTGGCCCGGTCACGGCAGCTTGGAACACCGGCCTCGCGGTGCGGCCGGCATTCGGGCGGGCTACTTTACCGCGTAAAAGCCGTATTCGCCGACGAAGACCGGCGTGGCGTTTTCCGAGAAGACGCCGGCCATGAGACGGGCGCGGCCCTTCATGGCGACATTTCCGCTGTAGTTCTGAAACGCGGCGTTGCTGCCGCTGGTGGTGCGCAGAAAGGAAATGCGCCCGGTGCTCGGGCAATAGAAGCCGAGCAGACCGCCGGTGGCGCCGGTGCCGGTATCGGTAATCGATCCGGCGAGCTGGCGGCATTCACCGCTGGACGCCTGGCTTGTTACTTTAATGGAAAGACTATGCTGGTTCGCGTCGGCGTTCCAGGTGCCGACAACATTGGCGGGCCAGGGTGATGCGGCGTTGGCGGCAGTGGCGGCGAGGCTGAGCGCGGACGCGGCCAGCAGGGACAGATATTTAACCATGAGAAACTGCTCCTTTCGGGAGGGTATGGATTGGGTGGAGAATTGCGTGCGCCGTTTATTGCGGGTTGGCGAAGAAGGCGAACTCGCCGCTGGGATTGTCGATGTAATCGGCGAAAATGCCGCCCATGCTGGGAGCGCCGGAAACCGTTTCGGTGAGGTTGCCGGTAAAGCTCTGATAGGTGAGGCCGCCGGTGGTGGTGCGGAGGAAATTGAAACGTCCGCTCGCCGGGCAGTAATAGCCGAGCAGCGTGTCGCTGGCGATTGTGCCAGTGATTTGTTGGCATGTTTCGCCGCCGCTCTGGCTGGTGATGTTGATGGCGAGCGAAGACTGGTTGCCCCAGCCGTTCCATGCGCCGACGATGCTCGCCGGCCATTGCTGCTGCGCATGCGCGCCGCGGCCAGCAAGGCTCGCCACCGCGATCGCGAGGATCGCGAGTTTCTTCATCATAATCTTTACTCCTTCGGAAGTTTGCCGGTACCGCCGGCCGCGGCGGCGCGCCGCATCGGCGCGCTTGCCAATAAGAACGCGGCCGGGGGTCAATTCCGGACATTTGCGGCGCGAGGAATTTTTGCGGCGGCTCGTCACGCAGCCGTGAAGGAAGGGCTGTTCACGAAACGACATCGATACGGGGTCGTATATGTAGGTGTGGATCGGCGTAGCCGTGACGGGGCGCATCCGGCC
>DATJOH010000464.1:0-4106 GCA_035507235.1 Acetobacteraceae bacterium | reverse complement strand
CGCGACGTCAAGCCGTTCGATCAGATGCTGGACGCTCACGGCGTGGCGCCGGTGCAAACCAATCCGATGCATCTCGGCGCACGCGCGGAACTCGCGTCGCTGAAACAGGAAATTCCGGAAGAGCGAGCGCCGGACGGCAACGCGGTCAGCCTGGAAGGGCAGATGACCAAGGTGGCGGATGATCAAACGAACGCCGAGCTCGTCGGCAATTTATGGAAGAGCTACATGGGCATGTACATGACCGCGCTCGGGAAGGGCTGACGCCATGGATCTGACGCAGGCACTCAATATTTCCTCCGCGGGCATGGATGCGCAGACGCAGCGGTTGCGCGTGATTGCGGAAAACCTGGCGAACCAGGACAGCACCGGCAGCACGCCGGGCGCTACCCCCTATAGGCGGCGCGAAGTGGTGTTCCAGAACATGATGGACCGCACGCTCGGCGCACCGACGGTGCGGGTGAAGGCGGTGGTGCCGGATAATTCGGCGTTTCCGCAGAAATATGACCCATCCAATCCGGCGGCGGACACCAAGGGCTACGTGTCCATGCCGAATGTGAACAGCTTTACCGAAATGATGGATATGCGGGAGGCGGAACGCTCCTACAGCGCCAATCTGAATGTCATGCAGGCGTCGCGCAGCATGCTGACGCGCGTGATCGACTTGCTGAAATGACCAACGCATTGCCAGGCATTAGTGCCGGCGGGGCGATAAAGGCCTATCAGAGCGTCGATAGCGGGCAGCCGCTATCACAGGCGTCGGGCGGCGGGTTTTCCGATTTGCTGTCGCGCGCCTTGGATGGCGCGGTGAATGCGGGAGAGTCCGCCGAGGCGCAGGCGACGAAAGCGATTTCCGGCCATGGCGACTTGACGCAGGTGGTGACGGCGGTTTCGCAAGCACAATTGGCGTTGCAGACGACGGTGGCGATACGGGATCGGGTGCTGCAGGCGTACCAGGATATTATCAAGATGCCGATTTGACGGAAGAATCTTCTTTCTTGAAAGAAAGAAGCAAAGAACTTTTTTCTGTTTATCACGGAATAAATTTGAATAGCGTGCCGCCGTCGGTTCCGGTGCCGGCGGTTGTTCCGTAAAAGGCGCCCTTGTGGAAGATCAGGCCGGTGGGATTTTCACCGTCCGTGCCGCCGGTGAATTTGTACAATCTTTTCGCGGCGCCGGTGTTTGGGTCAATGCTCATGATTGAGCCGTGTCCGCCGCCGCCCCCGGATGTTACCTCGTAGAGCTTTCCAGCGTGATACATCAGATTGCCGGGAAACCCGTCCCTCTGCGCGAAGGTGTAGAGGATCGTTTCGTCGCCCGTGGAAGCATTCACCTTGAAAACGACACCATGTCCGGTATCACTCCAGAAGGTCTTGCCGAAGAGATATCCGCCATTGTAGGCCAGCGAGCCGGTTGGATTTGGCAGCATGTGCAGGGCGGCGTTTTCGGTTTCCGGCGGGGCGCAGGCGGCGATGGCGGTCACGGAAACTTTGCCTTGGCGGCGTGGGGAACATAATAGGAACGCTGACGGGTGGTGTGAAGGATTTTTTCCGCTCGGATGGTGTTGCGGCCAGACGGTGAAAGACGTGATCATGCGCCAGGTGATGGCGCGTTGATGCAGACGGACGAACTGCCGCCGGTGCGGGTGCCGCGTTCCGCGAAGAGGTTGGTGGCGGTTGCGCCGGACCGGGTGCGCCGGTTCCGCAAGCACCTGGTAAAGGCCATGCGCGAGGCCAGGGAGGTCCGGCAGATTGCGCCGGTGCGCGCGCCGGTGCTTTCAGGTGTTGCCGCGCGGGTGGCAGGCATTGCGTGCGGCCTGTGCCAGGGGTGGTGCTGCCGCCATGGCGGCGACGATGCGTATCTGGATGGCGATACGATGGCGCGGGTGAGGGCGGCGATGCCTGAGCGCGACGCGCGGGCGGTGGCGCGGCTTTATGTGGAGCGGGTGCCGGAGGCCGTCTTCGAGGAGTCCTGCATATTTCATGGGGTTGAGGGCTGCACGCTGGACCGGTCGATGCGCGCCGATATCTGCAACAGTTATTTTTGTGGGGGGCTGGCCACTTACCTCAAGGCGGCGGGGGCGGCAGGGCCGGTTGTAGTGATTGCGGGCGAGGGGGATGATGCGCGGTTGGCGAGCGTGCTGGTGCCGCCAGGCTGATTCGGGATAGGATCGGATTGCAGGTGGGTGACCGACGCGATGGAACGCCAGGTTGAGCCGGATCCGTTGCCGAAGGAGGTTGGGGCGGCGCCGGGTGCGAGAGGGCCGCGTTTTTCAGACGTGCTGATGACGCTTTCGACCATGCTGGCCGCAGTGGCGGCGATCTGCTCGGCCTATGCCGCGTTTCGGCAAGAGGGAGCGACGTATATCAGCAATCTTTACAGCAAGCAGGTTGACGCGGCGGCAGCGCTGCTGGCGGCGGATGGCAGGAATGTCATGATGCTTGGCAGATTCAGGAAAGATCACAATGATGGTTTGGCGGCCAACAAACTGGTTCCCGACGATGAGGTTGCGCGGATTGCGGTTCCCGACGATGATGCGTGGCTGAAATATAGTGTCGCAGCGATCCTGTTGCCGAACAATATTGTTCTCAGGCTGCGGGACATTAACACGGATTTGGGTAATGCCAGGTTGAGTGTTCGTGGCGCGTTTGGCAAGAATGCGACAGAGATGGGATTGAAACAATTTGATTTTCACCTCGCGGTTCTGGACAGGCAAGTGAATGCGATACGCGCTTGTCTGGCCGCGCAGTTCAAGCTGGGGGCGCCGATTTCCGATCCGCCATTTGACGCGTGCATTGCCGAACAGGAAGGAACGGGCGGAAAGCGGTAATTCCCGCCCGTGCTTGCGCGTCAGCCAACAGACAAAAGTCTTTTTGCTTCTTTTTCTTCAGAAAAGGAAGAATCCTTCGAATAGCGCTAGAGTGCGCCCTGGCAGACGGAGAGGCCCTTGGCGCCCTGGAAGGTGAAGAAGCCGTTGGCGGCGGTGCGGGGAGGGGCGCCGAAATAGACCGGGGTTGCCATGTCGCGGAGGTGGTAGGTGATGCCGTTGATTGTGTAGGGCCACAATCCAAGCGGGTGTTTTTTTGTGGAGCCGGGGGCGTCGCCGACGTTGTAGGCACCGCAGGGGCTGGTGTTGGCGAGGAGAGGATTGTTCAGCCAGCCGCCGAGTTCGAGGCTCAATGTGGAGACATCCACGCCGAGGATTGGTTGATTGTCCGTTATGTAGGTGAACATGAGGTAGGATTGGGTGCCTGTGGTGCTATGGTAGCCGGCAATGCAGCATCCGCCGCTGGTCAGATAGGTTTGGGTGGTGATGAAAATCACGAGATCGCTGGCGGGGAATTGCTTAATGGTTGGTTGGATTGCGCCGTCGAATGAATTGAGGTCGTAATCGACAACCTTGACGCCGAAATCAGTAGTGACGGTGGCGCCGGCAGGATTGTTGAATGACAGGCCGGTTTCGATTTTGGGGCTCAGCAGCACGTGCCATCCGGCGCGGTTGGTCTTTGGCAGTTTATGCCATTCATTTACGCGATTGAAGGCGTCGATATATTGCGTTGCACCAACGTCTACCTTGCCTTGTTTATAGTCCGTCGTGCTGTCGAAAATCGGACTGGCGATTGTGTAGCTGACGGGAGACATACCGTTCTTGTCGGTGGCGGAAGGATCGGCCACGAAATTGCCGACGGTGAATTCGACGGGCACGATATGGGCAACGATTGTGCTGGTGCCGCCGGATTTGGGCGATGTGCCGATGAACAGGTCGCTGTAGGTGGTGCCGTTATAGGTGTAGGTGAAATGATAGGTTGGCGGGGCGTTGGCGGCGGCGGCGGTAGAGAACGCGGCGAACAGGCTGGCGCATGCCAGTGCGGCCGATTTTGCGGAATTTCCGGGCATCATGGCGATCTCCAGGGATATGCAGGTGACGACGTATGCCACGGGCGCCGGGGGGCCGGCAAATGGTGGGGTGCTGGCTCGCGCGGCGACGGTTTTTTGTATGGGGAGCGGTGGTTGCGGTGCAATTCCAAGGGGAATTGCACCCTTGCTACGCGCTGAGAAAAAAATCCTGAGATATCAGATACTTGTACAACAGAGAGCGTCTTAAACCA
>DATJOH010000463.1:0-6541 GCA_035507235.1 Acetobacteraceae bacterium | reverse complement strand
CACTTTCCCACTCGGTTCCCACCTGGAGGATGTGCCTCGCCTCGCCGAAGCCGACGTCAATATCTGTCTCTACCGAGAATTCGGCCGCCTGCTGTGCGAAGAACTCGGCAAGCCTTATTTGCAGGCGCCCATCGGCATCTTCGCCACCACGAATTTCCTGCGCACGCTCGGTGAACTCACGGGCCTTGATCCCGAACCCTTCATCGCCGCGGAAAAGCACAGCACCATCAAACCCATCTGGGATCTCTGGCGCAGCGTCACGCAGGATTTTTTTGGCACCGGCAGCTTCGGCATCGTGGCAACGCACACCTATGCTTTTGGGGTGCGTCAATTCCTCGCGGACGAACTCGGCATCGCATGCAATTTCGCCATCGCCCGCAAACCGGGCGAAAAATCCGATAACGCTGCTGTCCGCGCCGCGCTGAAGGCAACGCCGCCGCTGGTGCTGTTTGGGTCTTTTAACGAACGCATGTATGCGCAGGAGGCCGGCGGACGGTCTGTGTTCATACCGGCGAGCTTTCCCGGTGCCATTATCCGCCGCGCCACCGGCACGCCCTTCATGGGCTATGCCGGTGCCACCTACCTGCTGCAGGAATATTGCAACGCCCTGTTCGATGCATTGTTCAACATCCTGCCGCTCGGCACCGATCTCGACCGCATCGAAGCGACGCCGGCGCGCCCGGAAATCGCCGACCGGATTGCGTGGGATGAGGATGCGGCCGCGCTGCTGAATGATTACGCCAACCGCGAACCGTTCCTGGTGCGTATCTCCGCCGCGAAACGCATGCGCGACACCGTGCAACGCGACGCCCTGCACGCCGCGGAAACGCACGTCAGCGCTGCGCGCGTGCGAAAATCACTCGCCGTACTCGCGCCCGCGGGTGCGGCATGACATCGCCGGTTCAATCACGGACCGGTCGATCCCCGCCGCGCGGGATCTGGCGCGGCACTGGCCATCCGGCCAAGACCTGGAGGTTGTGAATGACGCTACAAACAGACTCGCCCACCGGCCTGACGGCCGAGGAAGCTCAGGAATTCCATAAACTGTTCATGCAGGGATTTCTGATCTTCACCGGCATCGCCATCGTCGCGCACTTCCTGGTGTGGGTGTGGCGGCCATGGGCACAGAACGCGGTCACCCAGACCTCGCTGCTCGATCACCTGCACCACGCAACGTCGTTGCTGGGCTAGGAGGGAAAAATGTGGAGAATCTGGTTCCTTCTGGATCCACGCAGAACGCTGGTGGCGCTTGCCGTCTTTCTGTTCACGCTGGCTATCTTCATCCACTTCATCCTGTTGAGTACCGACAGGTACAATTGGCTGGAAGGCCCGCATGCGCATGCGGCGGTGGCGGATCAAGCCGCACCATTGCCGCCGTCGAAATAACGGCAGGACAGCGCGCGCCGCTGCCGCATGGCGGCGCGCGACGTCCCAGGAGTACACTCTACGGGGGTAACGCGTCATGGCGATGCTCAGCTTCGAACAAAAATACCGGGTGCGTGGCGGCACACTGATCGGCGGTGACCTCTTCGACTTCTGGGTCGGCCCCTTCTATGTCGGTTTCTTTGGCGTCACCACAGCCTTCTGCGCCATTCTTGGCACTGCCTTGATCATCTACGGCGCGTCTCTCGGCCCGACCTGGAATGTCTGGCAAATCAGCATCGCCCCGCCGGACCTGAAATACGGCCTGGGCCTGGCGCCGCTCAAGGAAGGCGGGCTGTGGCAGCTCATCACCATTTGCGCCACCGGCGCTTTCGTTTCTTGGGCGCTGCGACAGGTCGAAATCTGCCGCAAGCTCGGCATCGGCTTGCATGTACCATTTGCCTTCAGCTTCGCCATACTCGCCTACGTCACCCTCACGATCATCCGCCCGCTCCTGCTCGGCGCCTGGGGGCATGGTTTCCCTTATGGCATCATCAGCCATCTCGACTGGGTGTCGAACGTCGGCTATCAATATCTGCACTTCCACTACAACCCGGCGCACATGCTGGCGATCACGTTCTTCTTCACCAACGTGCTGGCGCTTTCGCTGCACGGATCGCTGGTACTGTCGGCGGCGAATCCCGGCAAGGGTGAAGTGGTCAAATCCAGCGAGCACGAGAACCAATATTATCGTGACCTGATTGGCTGGTCGATTGGCCCGCTCGGCATTCATCGCCTTGGCATGTTCCTGGCCATTTCCGCGGCATTCTGGAGTGCCGTGTGCATCCTGATATCCGGTCCCTTTTGGACGCGCGGCTGGCCGGAATGGTGGACCTGGTGGCTCAACCTGCCGATCTGGCATTAGGGAAAGGGCTACGTCGCCATGCCAACCTACCAGAATATTTTTACCCGCGTGCAAATGCGTGGTCCGATACACACCGTTCCGCTGCCGCGGGGTTATTCCGGGCGCATTGGCAAGGGCGGTTTTTCGCACCTGCTTGGGCGCGTTGGTGACGCGCAGATCGGGCCGATTTATCTTGGCGCCACCGGCCTCGCCTCGCTGATTTGCGGGTTCATCGCTATCGAAATCATCGGCCTGAATATGTTGGCCTCGGTAGGCTGGAGCCCTATTCAGTTCATTCGCCAACTTCCCTGGCTGGCTTTGGAACCGCCGCGCCCGGAATATGGGCTGCACATCCCGCCGCTCGCGCAGGGTGGCTGGTGGCTCATGGCCGGCTTCTTCCTTACAACCGCCATCCTGCTCTGGTGGGTGCGCGTCTATCGCCGCGCGCGCGCGCTGGGTCTCGGCACCCACACTGCCTGGGCGTTCGCCGCGGCAATCTGGCTCTATCTCGTTCTCGGCCTGATCCGCCCCGTGCTGATGGGGTCGTTCGCCGAAGCCGTCCCATTCGGCATCTTCCCGCACCTGGACTGGACCGCCGCATTCTCGCTGCGCTACGGCAATCTCTTCTACAATCCGTTCCACATGCTCTCCATTGTCTTCCTGTACGGATCCGCCGTCCTGTTCGCCATGCATGGCGCAACCGTGCTCGCCACCAGCCGATTCGGAGCCGAGCGGGAAGTGGAACAGATCCTCGACCGCGGCACCGCATTCGAACGCGGCGCTTTGCTCTGGCGCTGGTGCATGGGTTTTAACGCCACTGCCGAATCGATTCACCGTTGGGCCTGGTGGTTCGCCGTTCTTTGCCCCCTCTGCGGCGGCATCGGCATCCTGCTTACCGGAACGGTCGTCGATAACTGGTATCTCTGGGGGGTGAAGCACGGTTTCGCGCCGAGCTACCCCGCCGTCCTGCCGCACGTCACCGATCCGGCACTCAACACGGGGGGCATGCCATGAAATTCGGCCTGCGAATCGGTGCCGCCTTCGCGGCGTTGGCCAGTGTCGGCATCGCTGCCACCTTTACCCGCCCGCCGGTCATCTCCATTCAGCGTGGCTATCGTGGCCTTGGCGAAGAGGTGAATTACCGCCCCGCGGCGGTTGCGACATCGCGTGCGCTCAATGCCGTACCGGCACCGGAACCAAAACAGGACCCCGCTGGCCAACCCGCCGCCAAGGCATATCAGAATGTCAAGGTGCTGGGGGCCGTGGATGCGAACGAATTCCTTCGCGTCATGGCTGCCGTCACCGACTGGGTTGCGCCGGCACAGGGCTGCACCTATTGCCACAATACGGAAAACTTGGCCTACGACACCAACTATACGAAAATTGTCGCACGCCGGATGCTGCAGATGGTGCAGCATATCAACAAGGATTGGTCATCCCATGTGGGCGCCGTCGGCGTCACCTGCTACACGTGTCACCGTGGCATGCCGGTCCCGGCCAACATCTGGTTCAACGTTCCGGCGCCCGCGCCAGCACAGGTCGGCGGCATGGCCGAGGCAAACCAGGGCAAGAACCTGGTTTCCAAGGTGGCCGGCTATTCCGCCCTTCCCTACGATCCACTCACGCATTTCCTCGAGGAAACAAACGAAATACGCGTCGTGCCGCACCAGGCGCTGGCCGGCTCCAGCAACGTCTCCATCAAGCAGACGGAATGGACCTATGCGCTAATGCTGCATTTCGCCAACTCGCTAGGCGTCAACTGCACGTATTGCCATAACAGCCGTGCGCTGTGGGATTGGAATCAGTCCGCGCCGCAGAAGGCAACCGCCTGGTACGGCATCCGCATGGTGCGAGACCTGAACAATAATTTTCTCGACCCGCTAGGCAAGGTTTTCCCGCCTGCCCGCCTCGGCCCGCTTGGCGACTCGCCAAAAGTCAGTTGCGCTACCTGCCACCAGGGTGTCTATAAACCACTCTACGGCGCCAGCATGGTTGCCGACTACCCGGAGCTGGGCGCCAACGGTCAGGTGGATATAACGGCCAATATCGGCAGCGTGGATGACTTCAAGCCGGCCAAGTGAGGGGCAGGAAAGGACTTCTTTTCTGAAGAAAAGAAGCAAAAGGCTTTTGTCAGTGGCGTCCACCAGCGAGTCCAAATAGGTGAATTCGGACGCTACTCGCAACGGATAAACGTTGTCTTTCTTAAAAAAAGAACCCTTCTTCCCTTGACCCGTCAGTCTAACGCCCGTGTTTTGAAACCACCGTGTACGCCAGCGACGCAAAACGATCTAGTCGTGGACCGCGCGCGTCCGGCAGCACCGAGGCATCTTTAAACAAAATCTGGCAATAGGACGCCGTCAGTCCGTTCACCAATCTATCCTGCGGCGTGTTCGGCGCGGACCGCCGTACATCTGCCACAAGCTTCTCCATTTGCGGCAATTCATTGCTGTCGTTGATATTGCTCAACAAGCCCGCATCATTCGCCGCTGCCTTGCCAACAGCCGGATCCGATGGCGCGTGGCACCAATGCGTGCCCGCCATCATCGTCGCGGATTTGGGCGTCAAGGATGCGACCATCGCCGATGTTGCCGAGGCCGCCGCGGAATTCCCCCAACTTGTGCGCACATAATTGGTCACGTCGGCAATCTGCTGCGGGCTTAGCACGGTGGCGAAGCCTGGCATTGGCGCGTAGGTCGCCCGCGCCGCCAAGCCGCCGAGTACGACCCGTATCACGTTCTCCGGTCCACCGGCCGTCACTGCACCATTCGCTTTCAGCGGCGGTACCGCACCCGCCAACCCCGCCCCGTCCGGCTGATGGCAGGAACTGCAATTGGTCACATATACGTCCCGGCCAGCCGCCTGCTCATTGGCGGTTGCCACCGCCCCCGGCCCATGATTACGTTTCGGCGGCAGCGATTTCAGATATACCGCAATGGCCTGAAGATCATCGTCATGCAGATGGGCCAGGCTGTCATGCACCGTCTCCGCCATCGGTCCGAACGCCACGCCCTTGCCCTTGGCGTAACCGGCCTTGAGATACTGCACGATTGCAGCCTCGCTCCACCCGCCGATCCCGTCCTTCGTGTCGCTGGTGATGTTTGGTGCATACCAGCCGTCGATTTTGCCGCCGGCGTAAGCCTCGCTGGCAATCGGTGCCTGCGCCGCATTGCGCGGCGTGTGGCAGGCGGCGCAATGTCCGAGCCCTTCGACAATATAGGCGCCTCTGTTCCACGCTTCCGATCTCGTGCTGTCCGGTTTGAATGTGCCTTCCTTAAAGTAAAGTGCATTCCATCCGGCAATCCCGGCGCGGATATTGAATGGAAAAATCAGTTTATTCGATTTTTTCGGGGCGTGCACCGGCGGCAGGGAGAACAGATACGCCTTGATGGCCAACACGTCATCGCGCGTTACCTTTGTAAACCATTCATAGGGAAAAGCGGGATATAGATATTGTCCCTCTGAATCCACGCCCGTATGCATGGCGCGATAGAACTGGTCGTCGGTCCAGTTGCCGATACCCGTTTGCTTATCAGGCGTAATGTTTGGCGTCGCGATCCGGCCAAATGGCGAATTGAGATATTCTCCGCCGGCGAATTTTTCGCCCCCCGCCGCCGTGTGACAAGCTACGCAATCGCCCACCCGGGCAAGATATGCGCCCTTCGCGACCAGCGCGTCGGTTGGCGCCGCCCGCGCCGCGACCACACCCCCGCACGCAAGCCAAGGAACGATTGCAAGAGCCGCCTTGTTTGCCATCCCGGACCCTGCGCACTGTAAAGCCAATGCGACAACGGGCTATGGCCCCGCCGGTTCCCGCCGCTTCAGGCCAAAGAAGGACCCACGCATGACGCAAGAGTCGTCGTCATCCGAGGACAGTTTCATTCCCAGGCGGCCGTTTCTGGTCGTGGAGCACCTGATTTACGCCGCACTCGGGGCGCTGCTCGCCGTGGTCGCAATTGTCGCTTTGCTGCATGCCACGCTCGACGTCGTGAGCGACGCGATCGCATTTCGTGAGCCGGACCGCGTATTCGCCATCATGGATCAGTTGCTGTTCGTGCTGATGATCGTCGAAATTCTCCACACCGTCCGCGTGTCCGTCCGCTCCGGCGAGCTGAACGCCGAGCCCTTTCTCATCGTTGGCCTGATCGCCTCCATACGGCGGGTGCTCGTCATCACGCTGGAATCCTCCAAGGCGACAAAGAACGCGGCAAGCGCCGCCGATCTCGAACTCGTGTTCCGCCACAGCATGATCGAGCTTGCCGTCCTGGCGATGCTTAT
>DATJOH010000462.1:0-2288 GCA_035507235.1 Acetobacteraceae bacterium | reverse complement strand
GCGGCCACCAGCCTGACCTGCTCGCCGGCATCGAGAGCCGCGGCTTTCTGCTCGCCGGGCCGCTGGCGCTGGCGCTCGGCTGCGGCTTCATCATGCTGCGCAAAACGGGCAAATTGCCCGGCCGCACGGTCGGCCTGGAATACGGCCTGGAATACGGCTCGGACAAAATCGAAATCCAGGCGGACGCCGTGGAACCCGGTCAGCGCGTGGTGATCGTGGATGATTTGCTAGCCACCGGCGGCACCCTCGCCGCCGGCATCAAGCTCTTGCGCCACGTTGGCGCCTATGTGCCGGCGGCCTGCACCCTGATCGAACTGAGCTTTTTAAACGGCCGCCAAAAGCTGGACGTGCCGCTGGAAACTCTCATCACATACGATGACTGACACGTTGGTGGCGGGCGACGCCGAAACCTTGGCAGGCGGGGCACCAAGAAGAGGGCTTCTGTTCTGGTAACTGCCCAGGTAGCGTAACCATTTGAAAAAGAGAGGAAAGCAAGCAGTTCTTTTTTGAAAAAAAGAACCAAAAAACTTTTATCTGTTGCGGGTAGCACAGAGGCCGCCGATTTGGACTGGCTGCCGGACGCCATTGATAAAAGTCTTATGCTTCTTTTCTTCAGAAAAGAAGTTCTTTCCTGCCTGCTCTCCCTTTCTATCTGCCTGGGCAGTTACGAAGACTCCGCCTTTCGTGCTTCAGTCTCTTAGCGCGCCACCGCCGTCTGGCGCGCCGCGAATTCGGTGAGCGCCGCGACGGCGCGGGCCGAGTCGCCGGCATCGCCGTTGCCATCCATGGTCTGCACCGCCGCCGCGGCACGCGAATCCAGCCGCGCCAGCTCGGCCGCCACCTTCGGATCGGCGTGCAGTTGGTCGCGATATTCCTCTGCCATGCCGTGGGCGATCAGGTAGGCGTCCCGTATTGAAGCGGGGCTGCTGCCGGGCACAGCCTCGTCCTCGAAAGAACAGCCAAAGGCGGCGGCACAAAGACAGGCAACTAGCAGCAATCGCATCAGGTAGCTCCGGGAACGCGCAGTCTAGCGTAAAGGCGGGCCGCCGCGCCAGCATCCCGAACATGGGCGATGACTATGCTCGTCCTCGTCCCGCGCCGCAGGCAAGCGGCGCAATTCCGCAACAGCTGCCCGTTTGTCCGCCTGGGTGGCGCAACCCGATCCCCGTTCCCACGTTGCCCGCCGCACGACGCTGCCGGCCTCCGGCGCGCGCGCCAACTGCAAGGGATTTGCATTATATGAAACAACTGCTCCTCGCCGGCGCCGGTTTGGCTGCGTTGCTGGCGCTGCCGGCCACCGGCTTCGCCCAGCCCCTGAGCGGCCCCTATGTGAGCCTGGGGGCCGGGTATGACCGGCTGCAGTCCGAGTATCTCCACACCAACACCCCCACCTCCGGCATCCCGAGCGGCAACGCGCGCCTGCGCTGGGGCGACGGCGCGACAACCGAGGCAAGCGTCGGCTGGGGTTTCGGCAACGGCCTGCGCACCGAAATCGAGGGTTTCTGGTCGTACAGCGAAGTTGATTCGCGGCCCGGCTCGCCGGTGCGCGGGGTGACCACCGGCAACAGCAACCGCTATGGCGCCTTCGGCAACGTTCTCTACGACGTCGATCTCGGCATGTTCGGCATCAATGCCGCCGGCATCATGCCCTATATCGGCGTCGGCGCCGGCTATGAATGGAATCATCTGTCGCCGATCACCACGGCGAACGACGATGGCACGCTGGACCGCATCGGCGGCACCAATGGCAGCTTCGCCTACCAGGCCATCATCGGCGCCGCGGTGCCGCTGCACAGCATCCTGCCAGGCCTCGATTTCACCATCGATTATCGTTACATTGGCGCGCTCAACGGCCAGGCGTTTTCCGGCCGGCATTACCAACCTTATGGCGTGAATGCGGGCAATGTCGGCCTCTCGCAGGAGGCAAGCCACAACATCCTCGTCGGCTTCCGTTACGCATTGTGGCAGCCCGCCCCACCGCCGCCGCCGGCCCCCGCGCCCGTCGCGGCGCCGCCACCGCCGGTGGAACAAGCCCGCACCTACCTCGTCTTCTTTGATTGGGATCGTGCGGACCTGAGCGCGCGTGCCCGTCAGATTGTATCGGAAGCGGCGCAGGCGAGTACGCACGTGCAAACCACGCGCATCGAGGTCAACGGCTACACCGACCTGTCCGGCACGGTCACCTACAACCAGGGTCTCTCGGTTCGCCGCGCAAAAAGCGTGGAGGCCGAGCTGATACGTGACGGCGTGGCGCAGAACGAAATCGAAATCCACGGCTATGGCGAAAG
>DATJOH010000461.1:0-9930 GCA_035507235.1 Acetobacteraceae bacterium | reverse complement strand
ACGTTCACCCTGCGGCTTTCCTATGGCGCGGTACAGGGATACATGGAAAACGGCCGCCAAATCACGCCAATTACCAATTTCGCCGGCGCTTATGCACACGCCACCGGCCGCGATCCGTTCAAGCTGCCGGAGAGCTGGATCAAGGCAAAACCCGATGTTGACATGAATACGAACCTCGATTTTGTTACGACGAATGACATCATTGGCGGCAATTCAGGATCACCCGTAATCGGCAAGAACGGGGACGCCATCGGGCTTATATTCGATGGCAATATCCAGTCGCTCGGCGGCGATTACGGCTATGATGGCAGCGTTAACCGCGCGGTGGCGGTGGACGTGACGGCGCTGACGGAGGCGCTGAAGAATATTTATCATGCGGATCGGCTGGTGAAGGAGTTGGCGCCGGAGGCGGTGCCGCACGGGTAGGAAGGGTAGGAAGGATTCTTCTTTTTCTGAAGAAAAAGAAGCAAAAAGATTATATTGAGCCTATCGGCGCTTAAGAGTTCAGTGGCACTGCATGCCCCGTACTCTCTTCCCTCAGCGCCGGTAGGGTTAATATAAGCAAAAGTCTTTTGCTTCTTTTCTTCAGAAAAGAAGATTCTTTCCTTCTTTTACTGATGCAGACGCACTGATACCGCGCAATGATCGCTGAGCCGGTCTTTATCGGCGTCATTATTATCATGGTATATCATCACGCGGAGGCTCCCTGGCACCAGCCATCCTCGAGCCGGGCCGCCCAGAAAAATATGATCGATAAAGGCGCCGCCGGACCAGCACGGGTCGCTGTGCCCTTCGGTCACGCGCAGCAGAGGCGCCGCGTATTCCAAGGTGGTTGAGATTTCTTCGGGCTTGTCCATGACGCGATTGAAATCCCCCAGCAGCGCGAACGGCGTTCCTTCGGCCGCGCGGGCGCGGACCCACGCGGCGAGCGGCGGCAATTGCGCGGCGAGCAGGCTGCATTGCGTGCGGCGGGAGTTCTGCAGCGGATCGCTGTGGCAGCCGGTTTTGAGGTGAACCGCGAGCAGCCGCAATGTGGCGCCGCCCGGGAGCGCGAGCGTGGCATCGAGCCCGTAGCGCAGCCGCAGTTTCGCCTCGCTGGGTTCGGTGTCGAGCGCCGTGAGATCGGCATTCTGGGTTACGACAATCGGGCGCCGGACCGCGAGACCCACTTGCTGCGGCACATTCTCGCGAATTGTCACGATATTAAAGTGTTCTGGCGGAAACAGCGCTGCCGCGGAGGCCGCGCCGTCAACTTCCTCGAACGCGACAATATCGGCATTGAGGTGGTCGGCATAACGCCGCAGCGCCGCGATATCCGCTGGAACACGTCGCGGCGCATCGGCGGGGAACGTGGCGGGGGCCGGCAAATGGATCGTGAACCAGTTCAGGTTCCAGGTGGCGATCTTGATCGGCGTTGAATATGCGTTGGCGGAAAAACAGCAAAATAGCAGGCCCCAGCAAACGCGATTCATAGCAGAACCGGCTCCGCCGTCTCAGCCACGGTTGGCGCTACGGCATCGGCTTCATCCAAAGGCGCCGCGCCACATGCCTCCAGGAACGCGGCAATCCTGTCATACACATTTGTCGGACGCGTTGGATCTCGATCATCACCCGGTGGAACATAGATGATCGTTTCGTAGCGCGCGCGTGTCAGCAGCACACGGTAGGTGTTGAGGTGGTTGGCAATCGCTTCCGGGTTTTTGACATGTTGCCATTGCGTGCCGCGAAACGTCCGCGGCCGCCAGGCCGCCTGACCTGGAACTCTGGCAAGATCCGCGTCCCAGCACAGCAGAACATAATCGAGTTCCAGGCCTTGGCAGGAGAATTCCGTAGCGACGAGTTCCAGCGCATCCGATGCGCGCACATCCGGGGGAAAATAATCGAGGAACCAGTGTGCGACCGCCGCCGCGTCCATGTGCGGCAGTTCTGGTCCTATGCCTTCAGCGCGGAGGCGTTTTGCTTCCGAGCTAGCGAGCACGCCCGCGCGTCGGCAGCCGCGTGCGCGTTGCCTTACGGCGGCACGCGCGGCCGAGATCGAGCGCGTGAGATAGAACGGCAAAGGCTCGCACGACGCCGCAATTTCCACGGCGCGCGATGCGTCCCCGCGCAACAACGCGTCGACCCATTGATTGGCGTGACGGCTGCGAAGATGGCGGACAGAAATCTGCAAATGCAGGCTTTCGGCAATATCCGCGGCATAACCCAAGCGCCAACGCGGGTCCGCCGCCGCGCGTGCATCCGGTGGGGCGACCGCCCGCCAATGCGGGCGTCGTGCTAGTGCCAACCCCCATTCAGCCAATCCGCCTTCGCCGTCATGTATCTCCTGTCCACCACCGATCAGGCAGATGCAGGCGGCAAATCCGTCATGCCTGCCCATGATGTCCAGCAAATGCCCTGGCTCGCTATCTGAAAGCGGTGGTTGCCTGTCGCGCGTCTTGCGTATGGCGTAGTCGCGCGACCAGCAACGCTGCGCCTCGTCGATGATTGCGATCCGCTCCGGTGGCACCCGATCGCAATGCACGACATATTCATTGCGAAAATCCGGTAATCTCTGGATCTTGCCCTTCATCCGCGGCTCGGCGACCTGCTTGGATGTGCCGGATTTCATCGCGTCCCGCACCAGCGCTTCCCGCAGCACATGCACCAGGCTCGGATTTCCGGTGAGAAATGTCGCATCGATATCGTCTGCCGCGAACGCGATGGTAAGCCCGCACAGCGTCTTTCCGGCGCCTGGCAGACCGGTAACAAATAGCGCGAGCTTCCGGCGATGTTCTTGCGCCGTGGCGACGGTTGCGCGAATCTGCTCGATCGTCTCGCTGAGATTCGTGGTTTCAGCGCGCGCCATACGTATTTCTTCAACCCCATGGCGCGCATACGCCGTGCACGCCGCTTCGATGATGGTCGGCACCGGCCGATACGCACCCGCGCACCAATTGGCGGCGTTCAGGGGACGCTGCGGCTCGCCAATGCGCACGTGAAGATCACGCAACAATGCAGCCAGGTTTTCGGGTTTCGCATGGTGAACATCGGCATCGCCATGCCAGATCAACGGCGTCGGGTTGCGGCCCGTGGCGCCCGCACTCACCAGAATAGGCACAATCGGATGGCGCCGACTTTCGCTGTGAAAATCGCGCAGGTTCAGCGCATAGTCGTGAACATGCCGCCGCGCATCCAGGTCCGCGGTAGCACGTTTGAATTCGAGCACAAGAATCGCGCGGTCCGTAAGTATCACGGCATCTATGCGCATGCCCAGCCGTAACATCGGGAATTCGAGTAGCAGCCACCAGTTTTCGCTTTCCGTGCCCAGCGTGGCGAAGGTGGCCTTAAGCGTTCCGACAATCTCGTCCCAAGCCGCGGCCTGTTCGATCTCCGTCGTCCGAAAATGCCTGATTTGCCGTGCGGCGAGTGACGCAACGATACGTTCGCTTGGCGTGGCCAGGACGGTGCCAACGCTTTCTGACCAAAACGGCGTCACAATGGTGTCGCCTTCTTCTAATACACGCTCAGGTTGTAGCCGAGGGCCGCCGCTACAGCAAGAAGTTTCAGTTGCCGAACACGTCCTGGTGATAAAGGCCGCTCTGAATAAGCGATTCTAGCCATGCCGACGCTGCATCGTGGTCGAGGCCTTGTCTTGCCTGACAAATTTCGATCAACGACGCCCGCACCGCGGGTGCCATGAATCGCCCATCGCCGCACACATAGATCGGCGCACCCTCCTCAAGCGCCTCCCACACACACTCCGCTCGCGCCAGCAGCGCATCCTGCACAAAGCGATGTGGATGACCCTCCAGGCTGGAAAAAGCGAGATGCAGCGAAACAACGCCGGCGCCCGCCAATGCCTCCAGCTCGTCACGATAGAAGAAATCATGGTCCGGATGCCGACAGCCATAGAATAGATGCGTCCTGCCGATCGGCAGGCCGGCTTTTTGCTGCGCGGCCCGCTCGCGCAGGAAACCGCGGAACGGCGCAACGCCCGTGCCCGGCCCGATCAGGATCATCGGCAAGCGCTGGTCGGCAGGTGGCGCGAACGCCGGATTGGGGCGCCGGACATACCCAAGAATCGTATCGCCCGCGCGCACCGACATGAGGTAGGAACTGGCGAAACCGCGATATTGCCCAATGCCGGACCAGGCCGGCGAATCCAGCGTGCCTACCGTTAACGTCGCCTCGCCCGGGTTTTCCAGCGGCGTCGAGGAAATTGAATAGAAGCGCGGCCGGATTGCCGCGCAAAGATCGAGCAAACCTTCCAACGTCAGCGCAATGTCCGGATAGGCGTGCAGCAGGTCCGGAACGGTCACCCGCTTGCCGGCAATTTCGGCCGCGAAAGCGGCGCGCGCTACGTCACTGTCCTCGACCAACGCCGCAAGGGCGCCACGCGTCGCCGCGGCGGTCGCCGCCGCCATGAGAGCCCGCACGTCGTTGCGTGTGGCCGGATCCTGCAATTCCACGAAATCGCCCAGCAATTGCTGCGTTGTCACGGGCGTGCCCAATGGCAAGTGCCGCAGCCGCGCGCCCTGCCCCTGCAAAATCAGCACGGCATCGGGAGACAGTTTCAGCGCTTGCAATAGCTGCTCTACTAGCTCCGGCCGATTTCGCGCGTACACGGCAATGTGGTCGCCAGTGGCGTATTGCGTACCCGCCGGTAGCCGCACCCTGATATGCCGTGTCGAGGCGCGCGGCGCTTCCGTGGCGAAATCCCATAGGCCGGTCGCATCACGTACCAGCTCTTCATTCCCCAATACTTCCAACGCCACCGCGGACGCCGGCATGGCACGTGCCCGCAGTTCCGCGCGGTCCACGATCGTCGCGCTCAAACGCGGTGCGGCGGCAATTTGCGTATCGCCAAGCGCCGCCCACAGAAGCTTCAGCCATTGATCGAGCGCGGCATCGAAATCCTTGTCCGCATCCGCCTCGCCGCGTGGAACGATCGCGCTTGCACCCGTGCCGGCGATTGTCTGTTCCACCAGCTTCGGAAATGCCTGGTAGGTCTCGCGCCATTGGGTATTGCCACATCCCAGCACAGCGTAACGAAGATTGGGGCGCCTTAGGCTGACAAGAGCTCCACTTGCGATCGCCGCCTCCAGCCGGGCCGCATTGTCCGGCGCGCGGCCATTATAGGTGGACGTCACCACCAGCAACAAACCGGCTTCAGGCAATCCATCCGCCAGATCATCGAGCGCGCCTTGCGAGACCGCAAATCCTCCGGCGGTTGCCCGCTCAGCGATCTGGTCCGCGATGTCCCGGCAGGTGCCGAGGCTCGTGCCATACAGGATTACCAGGTTCTGCCCTTCGCCTTGCACCTGTTTCGCGACCGCGCCGCCCGCACCGTCCTGCCGCGGCGACGCCGTGCCAGAAACCAAACGTTCGTGTGCCCGTCGCGACCGCACGCGAATGCGAAAATTTTCCGGCTTCAGGGTCAAGGTTTCCTTGACCGTAAGCTGATAATCCTCGGCATCCTCCAAGGCGAAATTTCGCAATAGGAGCGCCAGCGCCAGTTTCGCCTCCACGAGCGCGAATTGGCGCCCGATGCACGCCCGCACCCCGTTGCCGAACGGTTTGTAGGCGTGCGGGTGGCACGCCGCCTCGCGCTCCGGCAGAAACCGATCGATGTCGAACCGCTCCGGATTTTCCCACGCCTGCGGATCACGGTGCAGCGCCAGGATAAGCAACTGCACCGGATAATCCTTCGCGATCGGATATTTGCCGCCGATCACCGTATCCTCATAAGCCCCGACGGTAATCGCCGGCGCCGTTGGCCACAGACGCAACGTCTCCTTCAGGATGCGGTCGATCACCGTCAACTCGGCAATCATCGCATATTCTGGCTCCGCCGTACCCAGCACGCGATCCACCTCGGCATAAGCCTGCGCGAGCACCGCCGGATTGCGCAGCAGCAGATATAAGGCGAAACTGAGCAGCCCGCTGGTCGTTTCATGGCCGGCGATCAGGAACGTAATCACCTGGTAGCGGATGTTCACGTCCTCAAGCCGCGTCTTGGTTTGCGGATCGACCGCGGTCAGCATCAAATTCAGCAAATCATTGCCGTCCGTAGGATGCGCGCGGCGTTCCGCAATCACATCGTCCACCAGCTTGAACATGGCGGCCACATCGTCCGCGTAACGTGCCTCCCGCGCGCGATTGGGCAAGTGCTTCATGAACGGTAACCGCGTCAGGCTTGCCATCGCCTCGCTCAAGGCGCGACCCATGCTCTCCAGAAACGGATGCATGCGCTCGCTGGCGAAGGAATTGAAATTATAGCCGAAGCCGGCCAGGGAAATCGTGTCGAGCGTCAGCCGCGTCATGTCGTCCGCGACCCACAGATCCTGATTCTCGTGCAGCCGCCATTTGGCGACAAGCTGGTCCGCCACCTCCAGCATCATCGGAAAATAGCCGCGCATCGCCCGCATCGAAAATGCCGGTATCAGAACCCGATGCGCCTTCTCCCAATTCGGCTCGGTGCCGTGCGCCGTGAACAACCCGTCGCCGCCAAAATCCCGCACCTTGCCGAGACCGGCACCAATCACTTTACGAAACCGCTTCTCGTCGCACAATTCGGCGGCGAAATCGGCGGAACACACAAAAATCCCGATGCGGCCGCCGAAATCCATCTGAAAAATGCCGTCATGCGCCCTGGATACCGCCAGCAAATGCTGCATGAACCGACCGCGCGGCACCTGATGCAAATTGCCGATGACGGGGAGGCGGGATGGCATGGGGATCTGGTTCATACGCCTTGCCTCATATCTAGAAACCCCAGGACTACGCTGCGCACAGCGAGAATGCGGAAAGCAAGACGAGTTCTTTTTTGAAAAAAAGAACCAAAAACATTTTTCTGCTGCGCGGTCGGCGCTTTGGCTGATTGGGCAGCGCTAGGTCCGTCTTGCTCTTCTTAAGCGCCGATAGGCTCAACATAGGTTTTTTGTTTCTTTTTTTTCAAAAAAGAAATACTTTTCTTTTTGCAGGTCTCATCCATCCGACGCTAAGCCGTAACCCGCTTCTTGCCATGCATGGGGACGACAGTTTCTTCCGCCGGCGGCGCAAGCGCGGCGGCAAGTTCCTTGAACGATACCTCCAGCAAATCGGCCAGGTCATCGATATCGGGCAACGCCCGCCGGTCCGCGGTCAATCCGAAATCCAGATTATCTACATAACTCTGCACTGTCATGTTCAGCGCCATGCCGTGCGCGGGAATGGAAACGGGATACAGTGCCGAAACCTTCGCCTCCGCGCAGAATAGCGGCACCGGCGGACCGGGCACGTTGGAAATAACCACATTCGCCGGCGGATTGATCCAATTGCTGATGCCGGACCGGCCATAGAGCCGCGCCAGCCCGCTCAGCACCACCGGCGCGCCGAGGAAGGAAAAATCCGTCGGCGTCGCATCCTTGAAATGCCCCGCCAATTCCTTGGAACTCCGGCTGCTCGCCATGATTTCCTTCAGGCGCGCCGCCGGGTCCTCGATATTCGTCGCCAGCGAGCACAGCATGCCGCTCACCTGGTTGGACATATCCTTGTTGCCCAGCTCCCGCAGCGATATCGGCACGAACGCCACTAGCGGCCGGCGCGGCAATGCGTTCGCGCGTTGCAGGTAGGTCCGCAGCGCCCCTGCGCACACGGCCATGACGATATCGTTCAGCTTGGCGCCGGCGGACTTCGCCAGCCGCCGGGTCACCGCCAGTGGCAGGCTGCGCGCCGCGTAGCTGCGCTCGCCGCTGATCTGCACATTCAGCTTCGTGCGCGGCGCGATCAGCGGCGGCAACCGCGGCATTTCGGCGCGCGGCAACAGATCAGTGAGCTTCGCGCCTTCCGGAATTTTCGGCAGCACAACATTATTTACGGCCCGCAGCAGGTCCGGAAACTTCTGCAGCGCGTCCACCTGCCGCCGCAAAAAATCCACGTACAGCGTGCCGAGCCCGGCAAACGCGGCCGGTGGCTCCGCGGGCAGCGGCGTGCGCGGCGGCGCCTGCGGCGAGCGCGGCTGCGGCGAGACGTCATACATGGCCTGGGTCAGCACCATGCCCGCGCCGCCATCCAGCGCCGCATGATGCACTTTGGAGTAAAGGGCGGCCCGCCCGTCGGCCAGGCCCTCTATAATGGTGAATTGCCACAGCGGCCGGGTGCGATCCAGCAACTCGCCGTGCAGGCGCGCCACCGTCTGCTCAAGCTGGGCGAAGCTGCCCGGCCCTGGCAGCATGATGCCGCGAACGTGGTGATCCAGGTCGAACGCCTTGTCCTCCACCCAACTCGGGTGGTCCAGCGCCAGCGCCGTTGCCGCCAGCTTGCGCCGGAAGATCTCCGCCAGGTCGAGCCGGGAAGCCAGGAAGTCCCGGTACACCTGATGGAACCGGCCGCGGTACGAGTCAGGCAGGTCGAACAGCGTCAGCCCGGCCACATGCATCGGCGTCTCGGCCGTTTCAACGTACAGGAAGCTGGCATCCAGCGCCTTCAGCCTGCCCATTTCCGCCCTCCCGCATTTTTCTGATCGTTGGCGGCGACTGTGGCAGAAACCCGCCCCGAAAAGCCAGCCGGCTTTCCCGACCATGGCGCGGTTGTCCCGTACGGCGAAGGTCGCAGCCGGGGGTTGCAGATTCTTTTGTGCGTCGCACAAATTTCGCTTGATCGTGGATCAGCTGCCGCTTATGTAGGCATTGCTGCGGTGCAGCATGAGGAGAAACCACATGGCAGACCAAGAGTTCACCGCCCCCGTGGCGGCAAAGAAGACCGAGAAAGTGGCCGAGTCCGTGACCGCCACCGTGACCGAGAAGATGAAGCAGACCACCGAGGCGGCCACCAAGGGCCTGAAGGATTTCCAGACGGAAGTCACCGGTGGCCTGAAGCAGGCGGCCGAGCTCGCCCGCGGCTACGCGGACGTGCAGCGCACCACGGTGGAAACCGTCGTGAAGGCCGGCCAGATCTACGCTGAGGGCCTGCAGGCCCTGGCCACCAACGCGGTTGCGGCGAACCGCACCCAGTTCGAGCAGACCGTTGCGCACCTGAAGGCGCTGACCGGTGTGAAAAGCGTGAAGGAAGCCGTGAGCCTGCAGACGCAGTTCGCGCGCGACACCGCCGCCCGCGCCCTGACCGAAAGCAGCAACTTTGCCGAAACCTACCTGAAGATCGCCGGCCAGGCGCTGGCCCCGGTCACTGCGCGCGCCCGTGAGGCCGCCGAAAAGGTGAAGGCCGCCGCCTGAGCGGCGCCGATCCTTTCGCTGACGCCGTCAGTGAGGCCGCCGGATTTATAGCAAATTCGGCGGCCTTTCTTGCGCAAGCGATGTGTTCTTTTTTGTGGAGTGAAAAGAAGAACAGGCAAGGAAGGACTTCTTTTCTGAAGAAAAGAAGCAAAAGACTTTTTTCAATGGCGTCCAACAGCCAGTCCAGATCGGCGGATTTTGCGCTGCCCGTAACAGATAAAAGCTTTTTTGTTCTTTTTTGAAAAAAAGAATCGCAAAAAACTTTTATCTGTTTATACACCACCCTAAGCGGCGCCAGGCGCAACAAGAAAAAGTTTTTTGTTTCTTTTTTTCAAAAAAGAAATACTTCCTTTTCGAGTCAAACCAATGCCCGGCAGCCAATCGTACCCCCACGACCCCCGCAACGAGTCCATCCTGATTTACCTCAACGGCGCCTTGGTCCCGCGCGCGGAAGCGCGCGTGTCGGTATTCGATGCCGGCTTCGCGCTCGGCGACGGCATTTGGGAAGGCATACGCTTGCAGGATGGGGTTTTCCTGTTCCTGGAAGCCCATCTGGATCGGCTATTTGCAGGCGCCCACGCCATTGCGCTCGACATCGGCATGGATCGCACCGGCGTTGCCCAGGCGCTGCGGCGCACTGTCGATGCGAACGGCATGAAGGATGGCGTGCATATTCGCCTGATGGTGACGCGCGGCGAAAAGGCCACGGTCAATCAGGACCCGCGCAATGCGCTGGGCC
>DATJOH010000460.1:0-3430 GCA_035507235.1 Acetobacteraceae bacterium | reverse complement strand
AGCAGCGCCGGCGTGAAATGCAGGCCCGCGGTGGGCGCCGCCACGGCACCCGCTGCGCGCGCGAAAATCGTTTGGTAATCGTCTGCATCCGCCGCGGTGGGTCCATCCGGACGCGCAATGTAAGGCGGCAGCGCCAACGCGCCGGCGGCACGCAGGCGCGTCCAGAAATCCTCGCCCCCATGGCTGAAGCTCAGTACCACGCTGCCGCCGTCCCGCACGCCCGTGATTTCGGCGGAGAAATCGGTGGTACCGTCGAAATCCAGGCGGTCGCCGACACGCAACCGCCGCGCGTTGCGGGCCAACGCGTGCCACCCCTGCCCGCTTGGCTGATCAAGGGTAATCCCGATGCGCGCCGCCCCGCGCCGCGCCGTAAGCTGCGCCGGAATGACCCGCGTATCGTTCACCACCAGCAGATCGCCGGGACGCAGCAGGTCCGGCAAATCCCGCACCACGCGATCCGCCAATGCATCGCCCACCACCAGGAGACGCGCTGCGTCCCGCGGCGAGGCCGGATGTTGCGCTATTCGGTCTGGTGGAAGAATAAAATCAAACGCGGCGGTGGCCAGGGTCACGTCAGATAGGAGGAAATCTCGATCAGATTGCCGTCCGGATCGCGGCAATAGACGGAGGTGATTTCGCCGAGCGCGCCGATCTTCTTCACCGGCCCCGCCTCGATTGCCACACCGCACTGATGCAAATGCCCGATCACGTCCTCCGGCCCCACCGCCGTAATGAAACAGAGATCCGCAGCGCCCGGCTTCGCGCCGCGGCCGCTGGTCCAGTTTTCCGCGTCCACCGGCCGCACGTTAATCTTCTGGCCGCCGAACTTCAGCGCGCAGCGCCGTTCCGGCCCGAAATCCTCGCGTTCCATACCGAGCACGCGCTGATACCAGGCGGCCGCGATTTCGATGTCGGTGCAGGTGAGCACCAGATGATCCAGCCGGTCGACGGTAAAGCGCATGGAGCCCGTTACACTGCGTTGCCCGGCGCTTCTATGGGCATGCCCAGGGGACTGCAAGATTGGCGGGGCGCCGCTCAGCCTTTCCCTAACCAGTCCGCAAAACGCTGCTCCAGCTTGGCGCCGTTCGCCGCCCAAAATCCCTCATCGACGACCAGCGCGCCCTTCAGGTTTTCCGGCGCGGAGGGCGAGGTCGCGCGGACCTCCGGGGACAGCAGATCCACCGCTTGCGTGGCGGCGGGGCCAAGGCCGGTTGCCTCGGCGAACTCGGCCTGGCGCGCGGGATCGTTGGCAAGAGTCAGGGCGATGGCGGCCGCATCGGCGTGCGGGGCCGCTTGCGGCACCACCAGGCTGGCCACGGTAACCAGGCTGCCATTCCATTGCAGGACGAGCTTTTTCTTTGGGCCGGCATTGAGCCCCTCGGCCGGCGCGGAGGTCAGCAGCACCTTGCCGGCCGCCAGCCACTGCGCCGGCTGCGCCGGCTGGTCCCACCATTGAATAAAACTTTTGAGCTGGTCCAGCTTGCGGAAGGCGCGGTTGAGCCCGTCCGGCGAGCCCAGGGTGCGATACACATCGCCGGGTGCCACGCCATCCGCCAGCAGGGCGATTTCCAGCGTCCCGCGCGCCGTGCGTTGCAGACCGCGCCGGCCGGGATAGCGCGTGACATCCCAGAAATCCGCCCATTGCGGCGGTGCCTGGAATTTCCCGGCGTCCCAGGCGAGGCCGGTCGCGGCCAGGTAGAGCCCGGCGCCGCAATCGCTTGGCGCTGGGGCGAGATATCGGTCGCGACCCAGCTTCCCCCAATCCAGCTTGCGGAACTGGCCGCTCTTGCAGCCCGTCAGCAGCCCCGCCCCGTTCACGACGGCGAGATCGGGCGGTGTCGCCTTCAGCACATCCAGGCTATCGCCATCCCAGAGCGCATCGGCGAGCTTGGTCTGGGTGGCTGCGGCATAGGCGTCCCCCACCAGCCGACGCAGCTTTTCGTGCAGCTGGCCGGGCGGCACCGCGAGCGTCAGGGCCGGCGGCGGCGCGGGCGCGGCTGCCGCCAGCGCCAGGGCGCAGAGGATGAGTTTCCGGGCCACCGCCTGCCTACAGACTGTCCCCGCACGTGCGTCAAGCCGACGATCCGCCGCGGCGGATGCTGCGGGTGCGAAGGTTGCGTGGCCCATCGCTCCGCCGTAATCGTCTCGTCATGCCGCACCCTGCGGCACTCGTCCGGCCCGCGCCGGCGTCAGCAGCCAGAAATTCGAGGACAGGCACCATGAGCAGCACCCCGGCCGGGTCCCTCAATGTCACCATGGATGGTTCGGACAAGACGGCGACGTTGCCGCTGCTGCCCGGCACGATCGGCCCCTCGGTCGCCGACATCCGCAAGCTTTACGCGGACCTCGGCGTGTTCACCTACGATCCCGGCTATGGCGGCACCGCGGCCTGCGACAGCAAGATCACCTATATCGATGGCGACGCCGGCATTCTGCTGCATCGCGGCTATCCGATCGAGCAGCTCGCCGAGCATTCGACGTTTCTGGAAGTCGCCTATCTGCTGCTGAACGGCGAATTGCCGACGCAGGATGAAGCAGACGAATTCGGCCGCGGCGTGCGCCTGCACACCATGGTGCATGAACAATTGCGGCAATTCTATAACGGGTTCCGCCGCGACGCGCACCCCATGGCGGTGATCTGCGGCGTGGTCGGCGCGCTTTCGGCATTCTATCACGACAGCCTGGACGTAAATAATCCGGAACATCGCCGCATTTCGGCGTTCCGCCTGATCGCCAAGGTGCCGACGATAGCCGCCTGGGCCTTCAAATATTCGCTCGGCCAGCCCTTCATGTATCCGCGTAACGATCTCGGGTACGCGGAGAATTTCCTCTACATGATGAACGCCGTGCCGGCGGAACCCTTCCATGTCAATCCGGTGCTGGCGCGCGCCATGGATCGCATCCTGATCCTGCACGCGGATCACGAACAGAACGCCTCCACCAGCACCGTGCGCCTGGCGGGCTCCACCGGCGCCAATCCGTTCGCCTGCATTGCCGCCGGCATCGCCAGCCTGTGGGGCCCGGCGCACGGCGGCGCCAACGAGGCAGTGCTGAAGATGCTCGCCGAAATCGGCGACGTGAAACACATCCCCGCCTTCATCGACAAGGTGAAGGACAAGAACAGCAACGTGCGACTGATGGGATTCGGGCACCGCGTCTATAAAAACTATGATCCGCGCGCGAAAATCATGCAGGCGACCTGCCACGAGGTGCTCACCGAACTCGGCATCAAGGACGACCCCCTGCTCGACCTGGCGATGGAGCTGGAGAAGATCGCGCTGCACGACGAGTACTTCGTGTCGCGCAAACTGTATCCGAATGTGGATTTCTACTCGGGCATCATCCTCAAGGCGATGGGCTTCCCCACCAGCATGTTCACCGTGCTGTTCGCGGTGGCGCGCACGGTGGGCTGGATCAGCCAGTGGAAGGA
>DATJOH010000459.1:0-5275 GCA_035507235.1 Acetobacteraceae bacterium | reverse complement strand
GCGTTCGGCGCCGCCTTCGCGCCGAATGCCGAAGCGGGGGACCGCGCGGTACTGGCCGCCGCACAGCGGCCGATTTCGCCCGCCTGCATCACTGTTCCGGTGCCCCGTCCGCTCTGGAAAGACCGCCCGGCCTGGTTCCTGGTCGCCGAGCAGGATCGCATGATTGTTCAGGACAATCAGCGCTTCATGGCCGGACGTATGCAGGCCCGGGTGCGCGCGCATGACGTCGACCACACGCCGCTCCTGACCGCCCCGTTGGTCGTTTTGGACGTGCTCCGCGAGGCCATCGCGGCGATACGGACCGGGAGCACGACCTAAGGTTTATAACCTCTTAGAAACTTATAAACAGGTTACAAAAGAAGGAGCCGCCATGACGACAACCTATCGCACCGCCAATGTGGACGGGTTCAAGATTTTCTATCGCGAGGCGGGCGCGCCGGGCGCGCCAAAGCTGCTGCTGCTGCACGGCTTTCCGAGCGCCAGCCACATGTTCCGCGATCTGATCCCGCTGCTGGCCGACCGGTTCCATATCATTGCGCCCGACCTGCCGGGCTTCGGGCACTCCGACATGCCGGGCCGCGGCTGCACGTTCGACAAAATTGGCGACATCATCGACCGGTTCACCGAAATTGTCGGGTTCGACCGCTACGCGGTCTATGTTTTCGATTATGGTGCGCCGACCGGCTTCCGCCTCGCCGTCAAGCATCCGGACCGGATCACCGCGATCATTTCCCAGAACGGCAATGCCTATGAGGAAGGGCTGAGCAGCGGCTGGGATCCGATCCGGGCCTACTGGCAGGATGCCTCGCCCGCCAACCGCGAGGCGCTGCGTGAATTCCTGAAACCCGCGACGACGGTGTGGCAATACACGCACGGCGTTGCCGATCCGACGCGGGTCTCTCCGGACGGCTACTCGCTCGACAATTTTTATCTCGCCCGGCCCGGCGCTGATGAGGTGCAGCTCGATCTGTTCGGCGACTATAAAAGCAACGTCGCGCTCTATCCGACTTTCCAGGCTTATTTCCGTACCCATAAGCCGCGCTTCCTCGCGATTTGGGGCAGGAACGATCCGTTCTTCCTGCCGCCGGGCGCGGAGGCGTTCAAGCGCGACATTCCCGATGCGGTCGTGCGCTTTCTCGACACTGGCCATTTCGCGCTGGAGACGCATGCCGCGGATATCGCGGCCGCCATTCGCGATTTCCTGCCTGCGTGACGACGCAAGCCCATCCCTTGATCTCAAGGAGACGACGGATGCCAGAGTCAGTTGCCATCATTACGGGTGCGAGCCAGGGCATCGGCCGGGCCACCGCCATTCGTCTCGCGCGCGACTTCACGGGGCTGGTGCTGGTTGCCCGGAGCCGTGCCAATCTTGAGGAGACGGCGGAGGCGGCGAGGGATGCCGGCGCGGCGGTGCTGGTCATCGATGCCGATCTGTCACAACCGGCGACCGCGCAAAGCGTGGTGGAGCAGGCGCTGGCCGAATTCGGTCGCATCGATGTGCTGCTCAACATCGCCGGCGCGGTGCCGCAGATCGATTTGTTCGACATGACCGACGCGCAGTGGGAAGGCGGCCTCGCACTGAAACTGCACGGCGCGCGCCGGCTCACCCTCGCCGCCTGGCCGGCGCTGAAAGCCGCGAAGGGCGCGGTCGTGCTGACGTCGGGCAATTCGGCGCTGTTTCCGAAGGCGCCCTATGCGGCGGTGGGCACCATCAATGCGGCGATCGTTGCGCTGGCCAAGGCGTTCTCCGATCGCGGCATTACCGACGGCGTGCAGGTGAACAGCGTGCTTCCGGGCCCTGTCATGACCGGCCGACGCAGATCGTATCTGGAGCACTGGGCGCCGCTGCACGACATGACGGTGGCGGAGGCTACGGAAAACTTTCCGAAGCAGGCCGGCATTGCGCGTTACGGCGAGCCGGAGGAGATCGCGGAGCTCATGGCGTTCCTGGTGTCGCCAGGCGCCCGCTGGCTGACCGGCGCGAGCCTGCGCATGGATGGCGGCGAGGTGAAATCGATCTGACCCTGCTCGGCAGAAAGGAGAGAACCATGTCCCAGCCTGAAAATTTCGACGTCGTTATCCTCGGGAGCGGCCAGGGGGGTAAGCGGCTGGCGTGGCACCTGGCGCGCGCCGGTAAGAAGATTGCGGTCGTGGAGCGGCGGTGGGTCGGCGGCTCGTGCCCCGCGGTGGCGTGCATGCCGTCCAAGAACGAGATCTGGAGCGCGCAGGTGGCGCACGTCGTGCGCAACGCCGCGGGATTCGGCACTATCGTCGATGGCATGAAAATCGACATGGCGCGGGTGCGGCGGCGCAAGCAGGATATGGTCGATCGCGAAATCGCGCTTCATCTCAGCCTTTACCAGCAGACGGGCGCCGAATTGATTATGGGCAGCGGGCGTTTCGTTGCGCCGAAAACGCTTGAGGTGGCGCTGAATGCAGGCGGCACGCGCGTGCTGGCCGGTAATGAGATCGTGCTCAATCTTGGGTCGCACGCCGCCATGCCGGACATTCCGGGTCTGAAGGAGGCGCATCCGCTGACCCATATCGAGGCACTGGAACTCGACGAAGTGCCGGCGCATCTGATCGTGCTCGGCGGCGGCTATGTCGGCATCGAGATGGCGCAGGCCTATCGCCGGTTTGGTGGCCGCGTGACGGTCATTGAACCTGGGCCGCAGATCATGGGGCGCGAGGATGCCGATGTCGCCGCGGAGGTGGTCAGGATCTTGGGCGGCGAGGGCATCGACATGCTCGTGAACGCTGCGACTCTGCGTGTTACTGGCCGCAACGGGGATGTTGTTTCGGTAACCGTCCGGGCGGCCTCCGGAGAGAGGACAATTGAAGGCAGTCATCTGCTGGTAGCGGTGGGTCGGGTTGCGAACACCGCCGATATTGGCCTCGATAAGGCCGGCATAGCGCTGGACGCGCATGGATTCATTCGAGTTGATGAATTGCTGCGGGCGAGCGCGCCGGGCGTTTGGGCGATCGGCGAATGCGCTGGTAGTCCGCAATTCACGCATGTTTCGGTCGATGATTTCCGCATTGTGCGGGACAACATGGCAGGCGGAAATCGCAGTAAGAATGACCGGCTCATTCCGCATGTGGTGTTTATCGATCCGCCGCTGGCGCGCATCGGCTTGTCGGAGGGCGACGCGCGGCGTCAGGGCGTTCCTGTGCGGGTGGCAAAACTGCCGATGGCGAGGGTGCTGCGGACATTGGCGACTGATCAATCCGCAGGGTTTATGAAAGCGCTTGTCGGTGCGCAGGACGACCGGATTGTGGGATTTACGATGGTTGGCGCCGAGGCCGGCGAGGTAATGGCAGCGGTACAAACGGCGATGCTCGCGGGGTTGCCCTATCCGAAGTTGCGGGACGCGGTGATTGCGCATCTTACGTTCGCCGAGGGACTGGGGACCCTGCTCGAGGGTTTGTCGCCATAAAATTGGGGTCTGGGGACGAGTGCCCAGCGGCGTGCAGAGGCGGAGCCTCTGCCCGCCGGAGGCACTGCGAGAGTGCTGAGGCTAGGGTGGACACGTGGCGCTCGAGCGCCAAACAGTCGGTCCGCTTGACAAGCGGATATGCGTGCCACAGGCTTCTGATGATGAAGGATTACGTTGTTTGTACGTAATAGAAAAGATGGCGGCGGCCCTGCCATGAATGGCCGCCAGGCGCGGCACGGGCGCGGCGGATTCAGCGATCGGGGATGAATATGCGGCAGGATATTGTTCCGGGAGCAGTTTTTCCAGACTTCGAGCTTGCCGACCATACCGGGAAGCGCAGGAAGCTCTCCGAGGTGCAGGGGCATGATCCGATGGTGCTTGTGCTCGGCCGCGGCGGTTTCTGCCCCAAGGATCGGCGGCAAGCCGAGGGGCTCGTCCAGCTCCATCGAGAACTCGAAGTTGGCTATTGCCGGCTTGTCACGATCACGACCGACAGTATTATCGAAACGAATGAATATCGCAGCGGAGTCGGTGCCCACTGGCCATTTCTCTCCGACGCGCGACGCGTCGTTCAAAAAGATCTTGATATTGCCGAGTACACCGACCCGGCGCATAATCCGATGATCCCGCATGTGATCGTGCTGGAACCCGGCCTCGTCATTTATAAGATATATGATGGCTACTGGTTTTTTGGGCGGCCCACGCTCGAAGAACTTCGCCAGGATTTGCGCGCCGTCTCCATGAAATGCCGCCCGGACTGGGACATCACAAGGCCCGAACTCAAGGCGGCATGGGAGCAGGGGCGAAAAGAATTGTTCTATCCCTATGGCAAATCGTATCTCCAAACCATCGGCGAACAGAATTAGTGCCCGATCTCAGAAGAAGGAAAAGTTGTTTTTTCGGCGACACGAGGCGGGCCAGCAGAAAGGTCCAGGGAAGCCCTGGACCTTTCCTGTTTCTGCCTACTTGCCAGCCGGCAAGGAAGCCGCGCCAGGGTAGAAGGCGACGCCACGATAAACGTGCAGTGCCTTGGGTTGTTTCACGGTTGTAAATGCCTCGCCCGTGGGCAGGGTGATCGCGTCCAGTTGGTCCGCGACTTCCACGATGGCATTGGGATCGGCGCCAGGATCAGCAAGGTTGCTGTAGGTGGCAGTGGTGGCAAAGATCACCACGCTGTTGCCGTTCACTACGCCGGTGAGGTGGCGCAGGCCGGTGGTGGCCGGATTATAAGCTGCCGGATAGTTCAGCACTGCGTAGGGCTGGTCCAGGTTGAGGCCGGCCTGGATGACATAGGCAAGGTTCCACTGGGTGCCGTCAAAAACCCATTTCTGCAGGCCGGCATTGGGATCTGCGTTCAGATCCTGCGAGCCCTCGTCCGCCACGTAAAGCGTGTTTGCATTGGCGAACCAGATATCGAACGGGTAGAATTCGGTGGTGGGATCGCCTTCGACGATGTTGGCCGCGAGGCCGGTGGGTAGCCCGGGCAGGATGCTGATCTGGGTGGTGGCAGCGCTTGCGGCCGTCGGCAGACCGCCGCCCTGGGGCGTCATTTCATAGACGGTGTTGACGCCGTTGCTGCCGCTGCCTTTGGTGACATAGAGCGTGTTGTTGAAAATCGTGGCGCCGCGGAAATTATCGTCCTTGCCGGACTTGTCGGCTGCATCGCCGAGTTCGGTGACCGAGAAGCCGTACTGGAACCCGTCCTTGCTGCCGGGCGTCCCCTGTTGCACGCCGATGACGTTGGTGGCGGGGCCGCCGCCGGGAACAACTTGCTGGACGCCGGTATTGTTCACGATGTTGGTGGGCGGCGTGCCGGAACCGTTGCCGGCATTGCCCAC
>DATJOH010000458.1:0-2450 GCA_035507235.1 Acetobacteraceae bacterium | reverse complement strand
ACGGCCCTCCTCGCTGGTTTGCTACCATAAATATTTCAAATTGACCACGATTGTCCCAGATGTTTTGGCCCGTATTGTCGCGCACAAGCGGGCGCAGCCTGTCCCATCTCCGGCTGTCCGCCAACAATGGGAGCGCGATGCGGAGCAGGTGCGCAGTTCCCGGCGAGACTTCCGGCAGGTGCTTTTGGCGCGGACACCGGCCATCATCGCCGAGATTAAAAAAGCCTCGCCCAGCAGAGGGCTGTTGGCGCCCGATTTCGATCCGGAGCGGATCGCGCGGGCGTATGCGGCGGGCGGTGCGGCGGCTCTCTCCGTGCTGACCGACGGAGCATTTTTCCAGGGCAGCCTGGCGGATCTGGCTGCGGCCCGCGCCGTGTGCTCGCTGCCCGCGCTACGCAAGGATTTCACGCTCGACGAAGATCACGTGCTCGAAGCCGCGGCGGGCGGCGCGGACGCGATCCTGCTGATCGCCGCCATTCTCGACGAACACGATATTCGCCGCCTCCGCCTGCTAGCCGCGGAATTTGGCATGGCGGCCATCGTGGAAGTTCACAACGAAGAGGAACTCGACAAGGCACTGGCCGGTGGCGCTGAAATCATCGGCGTGAACAATCGCGACCTGACCACGTTCGAGGTAACCCTCGAAACTTCGCTGTGCCTGGCGCCGCGCATTCCTGCCCATGTGCTGAAGGTCAGCGAGAGCGGCATTGCCGGTCCGCAAGATATTGCGCGGCTGCGGGCAGCCGGCTTTCAAGCTTTTCTGGTCGGGGAACATCTGATGAGATCGGCCGATCCGTCCGCGGCGCTACGCGCGCTGGTGGCGTCATGATGGTGAAGATCTGCGGCATCACCAATCGCGACGATGCGCAGGCGGCCATCGATGGCGGCGCCGCAGCTCTTGGTTTCAACTTCTATCCCGCCAGCCCGCGATATATTTCGCCGGATGCCGCGGCCGCCATCATCGCCGCACTGCCCGGGAACGTTTGGAAGGTGGGCGTGTTTGTGGACGAGACTCCCGAAGCGGTCACGCGCACAGCACGGCAGACCGGCCTCGATATCGCCCAACTGCACGGCAGAGAATCGCCCGCCGAATACCCCCCAGACATGCGCGTCTGGAAAGCGCTGCGCGTCCGCGACGGCATCGTGCCGCAATCGCTTGATTGCCCCGCCGAAGCCGTGCTGCTGGATGGTCCGGCGTCCGGGGAGGCTTTCGATTGGGCGCGTGCGCCGCACGGCGTCCCAAAGCTGATATTGGCGGGCGGATTGGATGCCGGCAACGTGCGGCAGGCGATCGAACAGGTGCGCCCCTGGGGCGTGGATGCCTGCTCGCGGCTTGAAGTCTCGCCCGGCCGCAAGGATCATTTGAAAATGACGGCATTTTTGAAGGCCGCGCTGGCGGCCGCGTGATGAGCATGATGAGCGCTCCCCAACCCGACGCGGGCGGGCACTTCGGCCCGTACGGTGGCCGTTATGTGCCCGAAGTCCTGATGGCGCCGCTCGAAGAACTCGAGAAGGCTTACCTGGAGGCCAGCGTTGATCCGGCGTTCCAAGCCGAACTGAGCGATCTGTTGCGCAATTACGCCGGCCGCCCCACGCCGTTGTATTTCGCCAAGCGCCTGACCGAGCAGTTGGGTGGCGCGCGCATCTACATCAAGCGCGAAGACCTGCTGCACACCGGCGCGCACAAGATCAACAACACGCTGGGGCAGGGCCTGCTGGCGCGGCGGATGGGCAAACGGCGCATCATCGCCGAGACCGGCGCGGGCCAGCACGGCGTCGCGACGGCCACCGTTTGCGCGCGGCTGGGCCTCGACTGCGTGGTCTACATGGGCGAGGAGGACATGCGCCGCCAGCGGCTGAACGTCTTCCGCATGCGCTTGCTCGGTGCGAAGGTCGTCGCCGTCACTACTGGCAGCCGCACGTTGAAGGACGCTATCAGCGAGGCCATGCGCGATTGGGTGACCAACGTCGATACGACTTACTACTTGCTCGGCTCCGCGCTGGGTTCGCATCCGTACCCGATGATGGTGCGCGATTTCCAGAAAGTGATCGGCGAAGAGGCGCGCCGCCAGATTCTGGAAACCGAGAAGCGCCTGCCGGGCGCGGTCTTCGCGTGCGTCGGCGGCGGCAGCAACGCCATCGGCATTTTCTATGCTTTCGTGCCCGATGCGGATGTGCAACTGATCGGCGTGGAAGCCGGCGGCAAGAGCACCAAGCTCGGCGAACACGCGGCACGGTTTAGCGGCGGATCGCCCGGCGTGCTGCACGGTGCGCGCAGTTATCTATTGCAGGATGACGACGGCCAGGTATCGCTGACGCATTCTATTTCCGCTGGCCTCGACTATGCCCTGATCGGTCCCGAACACGCCTGGCTGCACGATCGCCATCGCGCCGAATATGTATCGGCCAGCGATGCGGAAGCGCTCGACGCCGCGCGCTTGCTCTGCCAC